>JAFGGQ010000105.1 GCA_016930435.1 bacterium | reverse complement strand
GACCAGGGAAAATTTGCTTTCAATATGGCTATGGCAATATCCAAAGCATTCAACCCAACCTATAATCCACTCTTCGTATATAGCGAGTCCGGTCTCGGTAAAACCCATTTGATGTATGCAATAGCCAATTATATCGAACAAAAAAACAGGGATCGAAATTATCTTTACTTTTCAATGATCGATTTCGAAGACGAATTCTCCAAATTCCTTTTTAGAAATCGTACAATCGAGTTCAGGGAGTTCTTGAAAAAAGCCGACCTGATTATTATAGATGATATTCAATTATGCGATAATAAAGGGGATTTGCAGGACGAGATCTTTAATATCTGTAATTTTTTCATACATAATCGAAAGCAATTGGTAATTACCAGCGATGTTTCACCTTTGCAACTATCCTGGTTGGATGAGCGATTGCAATCGCGCCTGATGGGGGGAGTAATCATTAATATCCAGCCCTACAGTACGGAGACCAAAATAGAAATCCTTAAGAATGATGCCCGATTAAACCGGATAGAACTTCCGCAGGAGGTGTACGAATACATTGGCAGTAATTCTGATTCCAATATCAGGAAACTCAAGGGGGTAATGAAAATGATCATGGCTAAACATAAAATGGAATCAAAAACAATTGATATAGAAGATGTTAAGCCTATTATGGACCAGATATTTCCCCAGAAAAAGAAGGGTAAATAGTACAATCACAGGAGGAAAAATGAAGTTAGATAAGGTAGTTATTCTGATCTTGACCCTGATTTTTACGTTCAGTTCAGCGTATGCCGGAAAGCTAAAACTGGGTGGGAAGGTTTCTACTTATAATCCTCCCGGAGACGCCGGTTCCACCGTTATGTTCGAGGGTACTGCGACATATTTACTGAGTGATTATCTTTCCATCCAGGGCAGCCTTGGCTGGACAACCTACAAATCAGGGGGGGAAACAGTTACCCTGATGCCCGTTACTGTTGATGGCATTTTTCATTTCCTCGGCCGGCAGAAACTTGACCCTTATGCAGGAGCAGGGATCGGATACTACCGTACTACGGTTGGTGGAGCTGATGAATCAACCTTCGGATTCCAGCTCTTCAGTGGAATAGAATGGAGACCTTCATCCAATTTCGGACTCTCTTTTGAGGTGAAATACCGGGTACCAGATATCTCACAACCCGATCAGGGAGGGGTCAGCTTTGGTGGAGGGATAACCGGAGATATCGAGTTAGATATATAACCTAAAAATTGCAAGTAACAATTTTTAGTTATTAATTATACTTGACAAGTTTTGATATTAATAGTAAATTTTATAACAATCCTGATTTGAGTTTTTAGGTATGGATAAAAGGGAATTATTAGAAAAGCTGAATTTGTACGTTATTTTAGATTGCTCTTTAATAAATTACCAAGACATCGAAAGGGTTACCAGGGAGATCGTGGATGCCGGCGCTACATTTATTCAGCTCCGGCATAAGACTATCTTTACCCGTGAGTATTTCAACATCGCGTCCCGGGTCCGTAGATTGTGCTCTTCAGAAAGGGTTATATTCATTGTTAATGATGATGTCGCTGTAGCCCTTTCAGTCGATGCAGATGGAGTGCATTTAGGGCAGGAGGATCTGCCCTTGCCCGAAGCCCGAAAGATACTGGGAGATTCAAAGATCATTGGAGTCAGCGTTCATTCTCATGGCGAAGCCTTTATGGCAGCCTCTTATGGAGCGGATTATCTGGGAGCGGGTTCTGTTTTCCCCACCAGGACTAAGGAGGATGCACAGGTTCGGGGGATTCACTTTGTAAAAGATATCCAGAACAGGGTGGATGTTCCGGTATTTCCCATTGGCGGCGTGAATTTGAGTAATATCAATCAGTTGCTTGATATGGGTATTCACAGGGCGGCTGTATCCAGCGCCATAGTATGTTCTCAGAATCCGGGAATTGCGGTGACCAAATTCAGGAAAATTTTAAAGAAGTGCTAAATGATGTCCTCAAAAAAAATATTATATTTGTTTTTACTATGCTTGATGGGTATAACAGTATCCACCAATGCTCAACCGGATATACATCCTCCGGTGGTTGATATCCTGCATCCCCGCCATCTGGAATATACATCCTGTTCAGAACCGGGTATTTATATTTCAATAACTGATAGCAGCCCTATAAACTGGGGCTCGGTATTTCTCACAGTTTCCGTTGATATGCATCCTTATGATCTGCCTGAGAGCCTTGCCTCCGGTCCTTTTGGCGACATTATCATTTTCCCCGTGCCTGTCGAGCTGGAACATGGTGACTCAGTCATATTGAACCTCGCTCCGGTCTATGATATCTATGAAAACGGCTCACTGCCAATACAATGGAGATTTTATGCGGATCAGCGGCCTCCGGCAATATCCCATATCAGCCCCTCGCATGCAGCAGTGGTCAGAGACCTTTACCAGAGAATCGGGGGTACTATTATAGATGATGATGCCGGGGTGAACAGGGACTCCTCCCGGATCATGATCGGCACTAATAACTATCCTTTAAGTTCACCCGCAGTGAGTTGGTTCAGTGACAGCTTTTTCTTTGACCCGGTATTGGCGGGAGTCATGTTTCACGGGGGCGATACAGTCAATGTCTGTATCAGCGGGGCTGATAATGCCAAATATTGCGGCGCAAATAGAAGCGATACTTGCTTTATGTTCCTGATCTCTTCAGAAGGCCCCATTGTAGAACTGATTAACCCTTTTAACGGGGCTGTTATAAGCTGCCCGGATTCCGCTATTATCATCTCTATTTATGATGTGGACGGTATCGATACCAATAGTATTGCATTGGTGCTGGATACAGATACGGTTTGGATCTCCGATCCATTTCTTGATTATCAGGCAGGTTTATTGGTCTATGATCCTGAGCCCCCACTCGCTGAAGGAACTTACGAAGTCCATTTACAGGTAATGGACGGATTAGGGAATCCCCCGGAAGAGCCCTTTGGATTTTCCTTTATCGTAGATGTTCAACCCCCTTACTATAGCGATTATTCCCCCCCGCCGGGAGCCCGGATCACCGACCGGAATCCCACCATTTCGTTGGTTATCAGGGACTCCATAGCCGGGGTTAATCCTACTCCGATCCTTTTTGCAATCCAATTCAACGGGATCAGCGACCATTTTACCTTGTTTGATGTTGGTTTTTTGGATTTTGACCCGGTAAGCGGGACACTTACGTTTGATCCTGTTGCTGCCGGTTACCAGTTCTCGGGGGGGGACACGGTCAATGTTTGCGTTATCGCATACGATTCGATCACTTTCTGCCCTCCTAATCAAAATAGTTTCTGCTGGTATTTTTATCTGCCTGCCACACCCCCCAGCGCGGAGATAATCACCCCAATTAATGGACAGATCAGCAGTTGCCCCGACCAGTCGATTATCCTCACCGTAACAGATGATGAGGGGATAGACCCCCTTTCCATATTATTAAGGGTTAATGGGGTTGATTATACAATATTTTCACCATTACTTAGTTTTCGGAGGGATTCTTTGATCTTCACTCCGGTATCGCCTTGGATGGACGGGGATGAGGTACGCGTTTCCTTGATCGCAGCCAGGGACAGCATCGGCAATGATTTGGCAGCACCCATAAGCTGGAGTTTCAGGATAGACCTCTCCGGCCCGGAGGTAAATTATACTTCACCTGGAGATCTGGGGTTTACCACTGATACTATGCAGGTTATCCGGCTGAGAATACTGGACAATATTTCCGGGGTCGATCCATCTACTATCGAATTATCTGTTAAAGGGCACCGCTATTCCCTGCTTTCTCCCGGGATGGTATGGGGCGGAGAATATTTATCCTATTCTCCCGGGCTTGCGGGTTCTCCGTTCAACCTGGTGGATACTGTTGAAGTCTGTTTGCTGTCAGCAGATGACTCACCTGATCTTTGCCCCCCCAATGAGCTTCAGGACGCACCATATTGTTGGGTATTCTACATCGATGCAAGGGAACCCGCTTACTCCCCGCTGGACGAGATCATTACAGCTTGCCCGGACCAGGAAACATGGATATATCTGTGGTCTCCGCTGGGTTTTATGCCGGAATCCATGTTAGTGGAAATCAATGGAGTACCTTATACCATAGACTCCACACAGCTGACCTTTATAAACGATACCCTCCGTTTTACCCCCTCCTCATTATGGGAAGATGGCGATACTGTCAGGTGTCTGCTGGTTAGAGCAGTGGACCCTATCCGCTCAATCGACTCGGTCTTCTGGCAGTTTTATGTTGATTATTCTCCCCCTGAACTTTGGAATGTCGAGCCTTTCCCAGGGTCACAGGTACTGATGATCAATCCGAATATTTCCTTTAATCTGCTGGACAGAATAAGCGGTATTGTACCCTCCTCATTTCAGGGGAATATTAACGGCAATCTTTTATCCTACTCGCATCCCGCCCTGACCGTCAATGATTCCTTTTTCTCGTTTGACCCGGAACTTGCAGGACTCCATATTAATGGCGGGGATACGGTATCTATATGCCTTCAAGTCCATGATCACGCAGACCCATTCTATTGCGGCCCCAATTACCTGGATAGTTGCTGGTATTTTTATATACCCGGCGGTGGGCCGGAAGCGGAATTGACCTACCCAGCCAATAATGTATTCTTATCCTGTGAGGAGGCAGCCGGCCAAATCGCCGAGATATTCATAACCGATTCGAATGGGGTGGACCCCTACAGCATCCTGCTGGAAGTAAATGGTATAATCTATACCTTTGATTCAACTGGCTTGACCTTCTCCGAAGGCTATTTGCGTTTTAGTCAGGAAGAACCTTACCCTGATGGCGAGGTGATAGAAGTTGATCTCCTTCACGTAGAGGATTCACTGGAAAATGTTGGAAATTCCCTTCATTTTTCATATACTATCGATATCAGTCCGCCTACCCTCCAATTCACAAATATTGCTCCGGACACTACTCTGACCAGCACCGGTTTTTATTTCACTGCCCAGCTCTGGGATTCGGTTTCCGGTCTGGATAGTTCCACCGT
>JAFGGQ010000012.1 GCA_016930435.1 bacterium | reverse complement strand
TAAATATGTATTCACTATTTAGTGAAGCTCTAATGAGATAAACGCCGCTGCTGAGGTGTGTTTCGGGTTCCCAAACAATCTCCCCGGTTCTGTCTCCCCCTTCGTCAAGGGGGTAAGTCCCCACGCCTGGGGACAGGGGGGATTCATAAACAATCCGGCCATTTATATCATAAATTTTTATACCAATTAGGTCTTCATGGTGAAGTTGTGCATAAGCAGAACCTATGAATTCAACAGTGATAACGGTTGAACAATTGAACGGATTCGGATACGCTGAAATTTCAAACTCTTTGGAAATTATAGACTTATGTTCCGCTTCGGTCCCGAGAAATTCGCACATCCCGGTTTTACAACGCCGTATTTCCCAATTGACAGAATCCAATAAGACAGTATAATAAACGAAAACATCTTCTGCACCAACATAGGGTTCGGGATCAGTTCGATGAATATCCGGTAAACCGTTGTCGCATCTGAGCTGTAATAATTCAGCGGGATCATCATCGATTCCAAATACCCAAACCTCGCCTGGGGGAATTCCCACGCTGCCATCTCCCTCTTCTATGTGCAAGCTATGGAATGACTGGCCATTATACTCAAAAAATTCCGGAGATTGAATGACATCATACTCAGATTCAGGCGGGATGGTCAGTTTTGAAATTGGCGTCCAGAAATCGCCGCCCAAATCCCTGTAAACGATTAAAGTCTCTTGTGCGGAAACTGCCGAGATGATTAATTCATAGCTGAACTCAGGTGCGAGAAAGGCGGTGGGATCGGTTTTGTTGCCCGGGTCATTTGTAATTATATAAGTAGAATCTCCTTCGTTATCAAAAATGGCTAATTGCCATAATCCAGGAGTAGTTTCCAGGAGAAATAGGGCGTTAGGGGAATTCGGCATCCAACGGAATGGGGTACTACCGCGTTCGAATTCACAAACAAAGCGCTCGTTTGCAGGATCGCTCTCCGAAAACCACCAGATATTTCCGTAAGCCATGGAATGCTTTATAAAAGCCACATTTACCGAAAGCATCAGGGGATTCTGACTGACCAGTGCGCTGTAATGATTGTGTCCGGTGAAGGTTAGCTGCGTATTGATAAGGGAATCCCCATCGGGTACCGCCATCCAGACCTGGGAATTGCTATCAGCAATAGCAGTATATATCAATGACCAACCTTCTGCATCGATGGCGAATTCCGGTCCGTTATTGCTGAAGATAAGTGGAGTAATTGTATCAATCAATGTTTGCCTCCCCTCAGGGTACATAAACTCTCCGGTATATGGGTTCAACTCAGCAAGCCAGGCGATATTGCCTTCTCCCACGAAATTCATCAAGTTCTCCGATGATAATATCTCAAAATCGAGGTAATTTTTCCCATAAGGACTGACTGTAATTACACGATTATCAGGATTGGAATTATCGATAACAAAGCGGAGGATTTCCAGGGCTTCCAAATCGATCAAACCGGTTAAACCAAATCCGCCTGCTGTCAGCTTTGTAAAGATCACCCCATATAAATTCCGGCTGCGGTCTATGAATGGACATGTACCAAAAGCGCCCGGACTGGAAAGTTCCTCGACAACCCTGGTTATCGGATGCTGAGCTATCACCCAGGAACCGAATGCATATTCGGGATCAGTTCGTCCATAGGGGTAATGAGGCCCGGAAGGCCAAGGTGAATAATATATGGGTAATCCTTCAGTGATATTAGAGAAAATCACTTCTATTGACTCTTCGGAAAGCACGGTTTCGCCGCCGTAGATACCGTTTTGGTGAATCATTTTAAGAAATCGGAGGTAATCACGTGGGGAACATTTCAGCCCACCGGCAACCGCTGGATTGAGAGGTCCGAAGTAGTCATAGGAACAATGCGTCATGTCACACTTATCAAGCAGGTATTCCTGGGCGATCTCCCGCCAGTCCCGACCGGTGGCGATTTCTGCAGCTCTCCCGGCTGCCTGCATACCTTTGCCATCATAACCGATCATGGTTCCCGGCGTAAATTCAAGGGGAGTGTGCACAGCGATACTTTCGGCTGCCTCTGCAAGTGTCATGTAGGGATCCCATTGGTAATTCCGGTCGCCGAATAATCCCGAACTCATGGAGAAGCATTGCCTGATAGTAATGTGTCCTTTTCCATTTGCTGTAAAAATGGGCAAAAATTCTCCCAAAGTATCATCAAGATCCAAGAATCCGGCATCAGCAAGGGCAAGGATCACTCCGCCGGAGATCCATTTGGTAGCTGAAGCAAGCCCCCAGATGCTGTCCTCCGAAAGACCATGAGAGTATTCATAGATCGTGCTGTCACCCTGGATAATTTTGACGAAGAGATTGCTGTCATAATAGGCAAGGTTCTGGGTGAATAAGCTATCCAGGAGGGAGAAGTCATAGCAATAAGCAGCGGTGAAAAGAAGAATTAGAATAAATGTTGAGGTTAAGATTTTCATTCAATCAAATTATATGAGTTTCAAGGATAATACGCTAGGAATATTTAATAATATAGGTGTTCTCATAGTGGTCAAGTTCGATATTATTTATATAATCCAGACTATAATTCATCTGATATATACCAACTGGAGATTAAGTTTTGAAGATTATTTGTAAATTCTTTCCCACAATGATCTAGGCTGTAAAACAATGCACTTTTAGCACATTGAGTGCTTGTGATCTGGAATTCAGAATCCAGCCCATGGATGTATTGGGGAAACTTAATCCTGGTAGTACTGGGAATAATCATCTCAAATAAACCACCCGCGTTGTTATACATTTATTAACCATTTCCGCACGGATAAAATAGATTCCCGAGGGTAGAAAAGATTCTGGCGTCCAGACGAACTCTTTTCCTTTTGTCCCACTTTCTCGGGACAATTTTCCCCACATTTTGGGGGTAAGAAAATTATCTGAATCTTCTTGGGTTTCCCCCGATTCGAAAAGCTCAGTACTACTGAGCTCAGGGAACATCCCAAACAAAGTGATGGTAAAGGGGGAACAAACCAACCGGCCGTTAATATCATAAATTTTTATACCAATTAGATCTTCATGGTGAAGTTGTGCTTTAGCAGAACTTCCGAAATCAAGCATGATAGTGGTTGATTCATTGAACGGATTGGGACAAACCAAAAGAGCAAAATTTTTCGGAAAGAGATCGTTCCTCTTTTCCATAATTGCTACCGGATTGAGCAGTTCCAGGATCACCGGATCCTTGCCCAACCGGAGTTTCAAGGTGTCTCTTATCACCACAATGGTATCCATTTCAAAGGCGGTTTCATAGTCAAGGATTTCAATGCCCAGGCTGCAATGAGGAACGACATTGTTGATAACAAGGGAGTCAGCCTCCATAAGGGGAATAAATATCAATAGTGAATCTCCCACTGAATAATGCGGATCCCGGTAATAATCCCACCAGGCAATGGCTACCGGGGCACTAACGCGCTCCACCTTGCAGATGAACACGTGGCTATCTGGTATGGAAAGGTCATCTACGGTTTCCCAGCTGCAATTTCCTAATAACTCAGTCATCTTTTTATAGGTGTAATACCCCAGTTTTTTAGCACCGAGCCCCTGGTCATAAGGACCCCAGCCATCATAAATCAGACCGGTAAAATCGAAATAGCCTCCATCATACATGAAACCTTCGATCAGTCCAAAAGCCATAAAGACTTTTTTCACACCTTTTGAAAGAGGATAGACATAGCGCTTAAATAGGTCTGCGGCTTGCTGCGCTTCGGATTGAAAGAGCGGATCATAATGTGGACCCATTGGTAAAGGGTCGCCGGAGTAAGTTCCCATTTCCGTTATCCAGATGGGGAGGTCAGGTGAATATCCGTTTGCAATTAAATGATCGCATATATAGGCCAACGCATCTTCTCTTGATTCGGTATCCATTAGGTTATATTCTCCGTTGGCTTCCCCGTACCAGTGCATATCGAAGATATCGAAGCAGCACCCGGCAAGTTCTTCAACGAATGGGGCAAAGCGCCGGTTATAAGCATAAATATAGCCATAGGGGAATCCGGTGCAGCCCCCGATAAGTACCTGGGCCGTGGAGTCCGCTTCCTTAATGGCGTGGTAGGTCATTTTTTGCAGCCTTGCGAAGTGTAACCGCTCGCTGCCGTCGGGTTCATTACCCACCTGCCAGTACTTGATGGGGTTGGTCAGCCCGGGCATATCAGCAAAGCCATCGCCATCGTAGCGCTCAATTGTCCGCAGGACAAACCGTACATATTGTACTGAATCAACAGGCAGCCAGGAGGAGTCCAGACAGCGTCCCTCGTCGCGCCCACCCTGGGGAGCTATATTTCCTAATATACAGATGGAATCCGGGATCACCGAATATTGGTTATCATAGAAGGAAAAATCCAGGGTAGTGTCGAACAACTCTGGCTGAACAAAAAACCAGAAGGCATAGACCGCTTCCCGGGTCCAATGGATCCCAATATATTCAGCATCAAAATATCCTATGTTGGGGTAACCAAAAGAAGTTACTTTGGCGGGATGAAACCCGAAGGGACTGGATTCATAGGGGTGGTATTGGGCAAGGGTTATTGAGATTGCAATAATTATCAGTATGATTACATATCTCATCAGTAATATTAAAGACTTCATTTATCTTTGCTGTAAAAATGCCAGGTTTTATTGTGACTATTCATTACAAATCAGATTACATTTAACTATTTCAAATAGACTACCCTTTTTACAATAAAGTCTTCTCCCCTTGTAGCTTTAATAAAATAAATTCCGGAAGGAAGAGAAGGATCGGGCTGCCAAGAATAATTTACCTTTACGGCATAAGGATTATCAATGTTTCGGGGATTAACCGTTTTGGCAGGATGCTTGTTCGGAGCAGCGTAGCACTCTATACTATTTGTAGTTTTTTCCATAACATCAGTATTCTCCGATGAGACCCAGCGTCCGTTAATATTATAAATCCGAATATCACACTGCACCAGGCCAGTGTTTGGGCCGTTAGAATTAAGTGGTGAACTGGCTGAACATTTAAACGCAACCGTAATAGTGGTTGAACAGTTAAATGGATTGGGATAACAGGTCAGATGGTGTTTATCAACAGTGCTTAATTTTTCTGTCATCCCTACAGGATTCCGTTCATAAGCATCCAGGATGAAGCATGAGGCATGGAAGTCGATCAGGAAAATATTGCCATCTTCGTCAAAGCTAATATCACTAACGCCTCCGGCAAGCATTTCCCAACCTCCGGAACCAGGGAACCAGGCTACCACTTCCGGCAACCCTGGAGACCAAATATCCAACACAAAAAGCCCCTTATTGCGGCAGCAGGCATAAAGCAGAGTGTCCTGGTAACCAACTCCCACACAGGTTTCTTCTTCCCAGCCTCCGATCAAGCTCATACTATCGCATTCATATTGGTAAAGCTGGGCACCCTCACTTCCACAAGCTACAGCTATGAAATTTCTCTCCCGGTAGATATCCTTCCCGTTACCAGGAATTCCGGTTTCGGTTATTCTTATTGCGGAATCACTGAATACTTTTACAATAATTACTGAATCATCAAACAAAGTAATCAGAGTATCTCCAAAAGAGAGCATCTCGATGGGTATTCGACCACTGAACAAATGTCCTTTGGTGGAACAATCAGGAGCTTCCTCAGGGTCGATCAGGAATACACCCTGATTTGCAGCAGTGGGAAATATCCCTCCATCTCCATCAATGGCAATGCGGGGACCAAGATCGGTGTAAAGTAGGGTTAGACAATCGGTATAACCATCACCAGGATTGTAAATTCCAATAGGTACAGGAATCCCGCCACGGTACCAAGGGGCAATGTTGAAGATTTGCACATTATTAGTATAACAGCCCAGGAAAACTAGGGTATCTATTCTTACCAGATCTGAAGTAAAATGCTGCTTGATCCTTCCGATCTGGACGGGATTAGAGAGATCACTCACGTCGAATATACCAGCCCCATAACCTTCCCAGCATAACCAGAGAGTATCGTTTTGAATCGAGCAGCGTTTTCCCCAGCCTCCCGTGGGGTGCATAGCAATGGTATCCACTGCTCCCCAAATGCTGCCCAGCCGGGTTAGATCACCCCATGCGATCCCGAACCATTCAGCAGCTACAGCAATTGCAGGGAGTCTATCATGAAGAGAAACATCGAAAAAGAGCCCTATAGTCCGCAACTTGTCGATGAGGGGTAGGGAATCAGGAAGGCAGGTGCCGTCTAAAACAGGGCAAAAGGTACCATCCAAATCAGTGCCAGCATTGACTGCCAAAAACAGGGTGTCGTTCCGGCTGTCCATATTCTGGATATGAGGGGGTTGCAGAGGAACTCCGCTTATAGTATATCGTCCAACCTGATTTAATCCGGATGTATCATATTGCAGAGCAATAAAAAGCCCCTGAAAACCCAGACCGCTTACACTTCCTCCGCAGACATAAATAATGTCATCCCGAAGATCAGCGAACCGGGCATCTTCTACTAACATCAAACTAGAAGCGATGTATTCCGTAATAAAGTTCAGCTCCCCCCTGCTGGTACTAAAAAGCCTTATCCCACCAGTGGCAAATATCCCCGAGCCCTGTCTGATCGCAACTGCAAGGAGGGAATCACGACTTCCCGTTCCCAGTACCTTGATCTCCTCGAAGTATATACTAACTTCTATGAAACAATCTCCCCCGAAAAGTAATTTCACCATTCCTTGATAGGTAGCTACCCAGAGAGTATCTGGGGGAATGAATTCGATATCCATGGCGCTATGTTGGGCATCAGGCATAGGGTAGTATGCCATGATAGGTAAGTCTAAATCGTTACCGTCTAAGGCATATAAACCGTCGTGGTTGGCAGCTATAAATATAATTTTGCCTTCGGTGATTACAATATCATTGATTAATGAAGTGAAATTTCGATGAGCAATTACTGAATCAATTGAAGGGTCAGCTGCTTCATAGACAAGGAGTGAAGCTCCGCAGCCAGCATAAAGCCTTCCGTCCTTGAATTCTACTTCCCAGCCAGCTCCGCCGATAACCTTACTTAGATTAGTAAGGGTATCTACCTCGGTATAAGTGATATTAGAAGATAATAATAGGAATAAAGGAAATAGTACAGAAATTTTCATTATAGCCCTAATTTG
>JAFGGQ010000104.1 GCA_016930435.1 bacterium | reverse complement strand
TCTTTGATAAATCACTCATTATTCCCGGAATATAAAATTAATTTATATTAGTTATTCGAAAATAAATCTATAATATTAATAGTACTGAATTGAAAAGCAAGTAAAAAAGGAAAAAAGCTCATATATTTTTGTTTTTTAGTTGTTTTCTTCCGGAAATACCCTAATTTATCCCTGAAATATTACTGGAATATCAAAAATGGACATTAGAGAAAAGGCATATTGCGCTTACTGCGGAGGGCTTTTAAGCCTGGGAAATATTGATGATCGGGAGAGGCTGTTCTGCCGTAGTTGCGGGGCCGTGATTTACGAGAATCCGGTACCTGCCGTTGCCCTTATCTATATCACCGACGATAATAGAATTCTCCTGGCCAAGCGTAATGTGGAGCCTGAGAAGGGCAAATGGTGTTTACCCGGTGGCTTCATAGAAAACGATGAAGCTCCCGAGGAAGCCGCTTTGCGGGAATTCAAAGAAGAAACCGGACTGGATGCAACACTAAGTTCCCTTATCGGGGTTCGGATTCAGGATGGGAAGATATATAAAAGGGTACTTATAATCGTTTTCCTTGTAAATGAAATCCACGGTTTCCTCAAGAGCGGTGACGATGTGGATGAGGTAAGGTTTTTCCCACTGGATCAATTACCGGAGATCCCTTTCGAAATTCACTCGTACTATATCGATGAGCAGAAGAAAATTCGGGGGTTATAGCATAGGCTAAAAATTCCTCCGAATTCAACTATGGATTGCATCAATAAAGCACAAAAATAAATTGACATAACTGTCAAGAGATTTATCTTAAGATGTAATAGCATTTAGTAAATCGAAAAAAAGTATTTTAAGGAATACTAATTGGAAAGGAGATGGACTATGGAAGGAATTGGAAAAATGGTTCTATTGATCGTGGTCGGTGTACTAATTGTATTCCTCATCGGTTTTATTCCTCCAAAAATTCAAGTAGCCAGACTACGTGGTGAAGTAAAAGACCTGAATACTGAAGTTGAGGATCTCCGTAAAAAACTTGATTATGAAATAAAACTCAAGCAGATAGCATCTGATTTCACCCTTATGTATCTTGAAGTTGAGGACAGAAACTATGGGAACGGCGAGAAGATGGCCAGCGCATTATGTTCGGATCTTAAGAAATTCGCTGAAGAGACTGACGATCAAAGGATGAAGGAAAAGATATCACTTATTATGGACCGTCGGGATATAACTATATCCTATCTTGCTAAGGGAAATCCTATAGCCTTAAATGAAATCAGGGAGCAATTGCTTATATTCTTAAAATAACTCGGCTTTTTTAGATATCAATTTTTGTACGAGGTTTTCTTTTTTCACAACTTCAAATGTAGCCATTCTGATAACCAAAGTATGTATAAAATTAATGTAAATATCATTGACTATATTTGTATATAATGTATATTAATAATATTTCATAAGTAAATGGAGGTATAATGTTTTTCAAGTTTGATCATAAAAAGATGTTTGAGATCGTCAAGAATATTATGAGGGTCGTACCCGCTAAAAGCACTAATCCGGTGCTTTCCCACATCCTTATGGAATTAGAGGGCAACACTTTATTCCTGAAGGGTACCGACCTGGATCTTTATATGTGGGGGAAAATCGAGGTTGAAGGACAAGAGGATGGTTCCATCGGGGTCCCCGGCCAAAGAGTTTTTAGTCTGATAAGGGAGTTTGGAGGAGGAGAAATAGAATTCAATCTTGAAGGTAATAAGGTTACCTTTCAGCAGGGAGAAGGTATATATTCGATATCCGGGGTCGAGAAAGATGATTTTCCCTCTTTCAACATTGTGCAAAAGCAAATTAATACTTTCAATATATCCTCCAGCCTGCTGGGTGATATGATCGAGAAAACCAGATTTGCCATATCCAACGATATGACCCGGATAAGTCTTTCCGCTTTATACTGGCAATCCCGACCCGATGAAATGCGTATGGTCGCGACTGACGGACATCGTTTAACCTTCTATCGTTATATGGAAACGGATGATACCCGTCCCGAGCTGGATCTCCTCCTGCCAGGAAAAACAGTAACTCATCTAAAAAAACTGGCCGATGATTATCCGGAAGGCTCTTTTCAGATAACCGTGGGGGAGAAAAACATCCTGTTTAACATCAATGATTACGGTTTATCTTCGCATCTGATAGCTGAAAAATTCCCTAACTACGAGCAGGTTATCCCCAAGGATAACGACAAAGAATTGATAATTAACAAAGACAAGCTGATTGACCTTATCAAGCGGGTTAAGGTATTTGCCAGTCCATTGACAAACCTGACCAAATTTGAGCTTAGCGAATCCAAACTTAGAGCATATTCATCTGATTTTGAGGTCGGCACAAAAGCTCATGATGAAGTTGATGTGGCTTACAAAGGTGATGAGCTTGAAATAGGTTTTAACAGTAATTATTTATTAGAGATCCTGGAACATATCGAAGCAGACGAAGTTAAACTATCGATGAAGTCTCCTCTGTCTGCCTCTGAGATCACACCAGCTGAGCAGAAAGAGAATGAGCAATATCTTTCTATTTTGATGCCGCTTCGGCTACCGGAGGAATAATTTGGTTTTGAAGGAGATTCTATTACGTAATTTCAGAAATTATAATAAGCTCAATCTGAATTTCAATAAAAAGGCAAATCTTATTTTAGGACCCAATGGGGTTGGTAAAAGCAATCTATTAGAGGCAATTTATATCCTTGCTTTTGGCCGTTCACCCTGGGCTGCTACCAATAATGATTTTATCAATTTTGAACAGGATTGGTCAACTGTTTGTGGAAAAGCATCTGATCGCAATATTGAGATCAAGGTAAAATTTTTAAGGGATGGGAAAAAATTAGTGGAAATAAACGGCCAGGCAGCAAAATCATCCTCCGAACTGGTGGGGATTTTCACCCAGACCCTGATTGGGCACCAGGAGATCGACATCGTCAGGGGTGCCCCGGCAGATCGCCGGAAACTCATGGATATACACATATCACAGACCGATCCTGAATACCTGGAAGCTCTTGGCAAATATAACAAGACCCTGATATCCCGGAACAAGGTACTGGAAAGGCTGGCCAGGGGAGGAGTAGTGGGTGGAAAAGTATTATTATCCTCAATCGATGATGTACTTATCGAAAAAGGAGCTTACCTGATTAGAAAAAGAGTGCAGTTTATAGAAAAGATCAAATCCGGTTGCGCCACTTTTTTCCAAGCCCTTTCGCGAGATGATTCAAAATTACTAATTCGATATGCACCTTCTTTTTACTTCAAGGAGGAATCCCAGATAGAGGATTTATTTCAAGACAATTTAAACCGAAATTACAGCAAAGAAATTTCCTCTTACAGAACCCTTACCGGACCACACAGGGACGATCTTAAAATTAATTTAGGCGGGAGGTCTTTAAAGCGATATGGTTCATGGGGTCAAGCTCGATCGGCCAGCCTGGCTATTCTCCTGGCATCCGCAAAGGAATTAGCGGACCATTTCCATTCCGAACCCATATTGCTGCTCGACGATTGCTTCTCGGATCTTGATGATTATCATAGTCAACAGCTTCTGGAATTGGCTCCCAGCATAGGGCAAACCTTTATTACCAGCCCTAAACCACTGGTTCTTAAACCACATCAGGAAGGAATTATCTTCCAGATTAATCAACCCGGTATAGTGGAGATGGTAACATGAAATTCCGGGATCAGATCAACCGACAGCCTGAATCTTTAGGTACCATTTTAACCCGTGCTTTGAAACAAAAAGGGTGGAACCGGACTCTCAGCGAAAACCAAGCTTGCCTTGATTGGGAACGGGCAGTGGGGGAAAAAATTGCCCTGCAAAGCAAGGCTCTTAGGGTCGAAAATGGTGTGATGCTGGTCAAGGTCAGCTCACCTGTTTGGCGCATGGAATTGCATTATTTAAAACCTATGATCCTCAAAAAATTGAACTCGGCATTGAACAACAACCTGATTAATGATATAAAATTTGTGTGACAGGAGATATAAATGGTAACTAACAATAAAAATAACCAAAATACCAGTGATGATTACAATGCAGATAAGATAAAGGTCTTAGAGGGGCTGGAGGCGGTCCGTAAAAGACCGGCTATGTATATCGGGTCCACCAGCGAAAGGGGGTTGCATCATCTGGTTTATGAGGTAGTCGATAATTCTATCGACGAGGCCTTAGCGGGTTACTGTGATAAGATCGAGGTAATTGTTCATAACGATAACAGCGTTACTATCATCGATAACGGAAGGGGAATACCCATCGAACTGCACAAGGAACAGAATGTTTCGGCAGCAGAAGTAGTGATGACCAAGCTGCACGCCGGCGGGAAGTTTGACAATAAAACCTACAAGGTTTCGGGCGGTTTACACGGGGTAGGAGTATCGGTAGTAAATGCACTTTCTGAACAACTAACCCTGGAGGTCTGGCGGGAAAACAGGGTCTATACCCAGAAGTATCAGAGGGGTGTACCTAAAGCCCCAATAAAGGCGGGTGGTAAGACCACAAAACGCGGCACCAAGGTTACATTCAAACCCGATCATCTTATCTTTGATACTACCGTATATAATTTTGACACCCTTTCCGCCCGGCTGAGAGAATTAGCCTTTCTCAATAAAGGGATTACTATTATCCTTCAGGACGAACGGACCGGGAAATCTCACCGTTTCCAGTACAAGGGTGGGATTGTTACCTTCGTAAAGTACCTGAACTCGAATAAGATCGTGCTGAATCCCAAACCTTTTTATTTTTGTGAGGAGGAGGGAGATACTATCGTTGAGATCGCCATTCAATATAATAGCGGTTATAGTGAAACCGTTTATTCCTATGCCAATAATATCAATACGATAGAGGGGGGCACTCATGAGGTAGGCTTTAAACAGGCTTTAACCCGAACCTTAAACGCTTATGCGGTCTCGCATGGGCATTTAAAGGAGAGCGATACGGAGAGTGTTACCGGTTCCGATGCCCGGGAGGGGATTGTAGCGGTGATCAGTGTCAAGCTTTCAGAGCCTCAATTTGAGGGGCAAACCAAGACCAAGCTGGGTAATAGTGAGCTCAAGGGAACAGTTTTTTCCATTTTAAATCGCCGCTTTACTGAGTATTTAGAGGAGAATCCTGCTTCTTCGAAGGCCATACTGAACAAGGTCCTGCAAGCCACCAAAGCCCGTGAAGCGGCTCGCAAGGCTCGCGAATTGGCTCGCAGGAAAAACGCCCTGGACTCTGCCGATCTCCCCGGCAAATTAGCCGATTGCCAGGAAGCAGGAACCGAACATGCCGAGCTGTTTTTGGTCGAAGGGGATTCTGCAGGAGGTTCCGCAAAACAGGGCCGGGATAAACGATTCCAGGCCATACTCCCTATCCGGGGTAAGATCCTTAATGTGGAAAAAGCCCGATTCTCAAAAATGCTCTCCAATAATGAAATCAGGACCATTATCACCGCCTTCGGATGCGGAATCGGACCAGATGAATTCGAACTGGAAAAACTCCGCTACAATAAGATCATTATCATGACCGATGCCGATGTGGATGGTGCACACATTAGAACCCTACTGCTTACCTTTTTCTACCGACAGATGAAACCACTGCTGGAAAACGGACACCTCTATATAGCTCAACCACCCCTCTTTAAGATTGCAAAGAGAAAAAATGAACTCTATCTCAAAGATGAAGAGGAATTGGAAAATCACCTCCTCCGTGAAGGAGTGGAAAACTTTATAGTCACCTCAGAAGGCGAGGATCGGGAGATTAAGGGAAAAACACTTTTCAAATTTCTTAAAAAAATTAATAATTACCAGAATGTATTGGAGCATTTCTCACGCCGAAAACTTAATACCCGTATATTGGAACTGGCCGTTATGAAAGGCCAGATAACTGAGATTTCGTTGGAAGACCAGGTTAAATTGCTGGATACCTGGAATACTATCAAAGAACATGCTCAGAAAGAAGGATTTGACCTTAAATTTAAAACCAAGTACGATGAGGAACACCTTTGTTGGACGGTTACAGTTGATTATCGGCGTAATGAGGAAAAGGGCTCTATAGAATTCAGTCAGGATTTCATTAAATCCCCCGAGTTCGAAGAATTCGTCAAGTATGCCAAAGCCCTGAAATCCTACACCGACCTTCCAATAACCGCACAATTCAATAGTACGGTTAAAAAATATAGCGATTATCTGACCTTTTTAAAAGCAGTAAAGGTCGAAAGCCGTAAGGGCTTAACCATTCAACGCTACAAAGGCCTTGGGGAAATGAACCCAAATCAATTATGGGAAACCACCATGAATCCTGAGAATCGACGGTTGGTAAAGATCATGCTCGATGATGCAGTGGAAGCTGAACGTACATTTACTATTCTTATGGGAAGTGATATTGCCCCCCGTAAAGAATTTATAAAGAAGAACGCCCTGGAAGTACAGAATCTGGATATTTAAGTTAGTCTTCCAGAAATTCAGGGCCATTATACCCTTCTGTTTTAATGAGTATAAATTTTGAACAATCTCTAAATCCTCAGCAACTCGAGGCAGTTACAACTACTGAAGGTCCGGTACTGGTATTGGCCGGGGCGGGAAGCGGCAAAACCCGCGTTCTTACTTACAAGATCGCTTACCTGATCCAGGAAATAGGGGTTTTCCCGGGTTCAATCCTGGCTGTAACCTTTACCAACAAAGCTGCAGGAGAGATGCGGCAACGGGCCGAAAAACTTATCTACTCTGACGCTTCTAATTACGATAAAAGCCTCAAGGGAATCTGGATGGGTACTTTTCACTCCTTATGCGGCAGAATACTCCGGGATCAGATAAATCTCCTGGGATATACCTCGAACTTCACTATCTACGACGAGAAAGATTCCCTCAGTGTGGTAAAAAATGTCTTCAAGGAAATGGACCTTGATCCCAAACTGGCCTCACCCAAATCTATACTCTATCACATTTCCAACCTTAAAAATGACCTTATATACCCGGAGGGCTATAAGCAAAAAGTAAAATCCCCATTCGATAAAATTATATCCGAAGTCTATTCCTCTTATCAAAATATCTTAAGAAAAAATAACGCCGTAGATTTTGATGATATGCTCATGTTCGTGGTACAGCTCTTTCAAAATTACCCGGAGGTTAAAACCCGTTATGCGGAAATGTTCTCTTATCTTCTGGTAGATGAATTTCAGGATACCAACAGCGCCCAGTATGAATTCCTGCGGCATTTAGCATCTGCCTGGCAGAACCTGACCGTAGTGGGAGACGATGATCAATCGATATATAGCTGGAGAGGTGCAAATCTGGGGAATATTCTTTATTTTACGGAGGATTTTCCATCCGCAAAGACCATCCGTTTAGAGCAGAATTATCGATCCACTCAGAACATCCTCGATGCCGCGGGAGCTGTGGTTGAAAACAACCGTGAAAGACACCCCAAAAAATTATGGACGGAGGCGGAAAGAGGGGAACCATTGACCGTCCTGAAGCTAACTGATGACCGGCTGGAAGGAGAGACCATCGGCAGTACAATCGAGGAGCTGATCCGGGAAAAAGGCTATAAAGGGGGTCAGATAGCAGTACTTTACCGTACCAACGCACAATCCCGGTTGATCGAAGAAGCCCTTAGAAAAAGAAATATTCAATATACGGTGATTGGCGGAGTGAAGTTTTTTGAACGGGCAGAGATAAAGGATGTATTAGCCTACCTCAGTCTTATCGCAAACCCCCAGGATGATCTTGCTCTTAAAAGGATCATAAACATACCCCCTCGAGGTCTCGGGAAAGTCAGTCTGGAGCGAATAGAAACCGGAGCCCGTAAGAGCAAAATGTCCATACTTGACTATATCATCCATTCCGGACTTGAGGGTCTCACCCCAAGAGCGCACAACGCAGCCAGGGATTTTGGGGCTCTGATTAACGATCTTCAGGAATATGCGCGGAATCGCAGCGTTGATGAGGTAGTAGATATGCTCCTTGACGGCTCCGGGTACCTTAAAATGCTGCAGGAATCCGAGGACATAAAATCCGAGTCGAGATTAGACAATATCGGGGAATTCGTGGCAGACGCTCATTCCTTTACCCGGGAAAACCATGAAAATGCCAGTCTGCAAGCTTACCTTCAGCAGGTTTCACTGATCACGGACATCGATACATGGCAGGAACGGGAGGAACTGGTTAACCTGATGACGGCGCATGCAGCCAAGGGTCTGGAGTTTGATGTAGTATTTGCTGCAGGGATGGAAGAGGGATTATTTCCCCTGATGAGGGCTCAGGATGAAAATCACGATATTGAGGAAGAGCGCCGGCTCTTTTATGTGGTATTAACCCGGGCCAAAAAGAAAGCCTATATCTCATGGGCCGCAATCAGACACCGTTTTACCGAAGAATTCAACAATCTGGTATCCCGGTTTATCAAGGAAATTCCATCCGAGCTAACCCAAAGAAAAGAGGCCAAAGCAGAAGATGTTGCCAACCGTGGTTTTAGTTTTACTTTTGGAGGCCGCCTACCGGTAAAGCCTGACTCCGTGGTCTATCATCCCAATTTCGGCAGAGGCGTTGTCCGGGCAGTTCAGGGCTTGGGAGACAACATCACGCTGACCATCAGCTTCTATTCCGTAGGCATCAAAAAAATTATGTTGAAATACGCCAACCTGGAAATTGTGCAGTATTAAGTCTGAATAATAAATGGGCATCATAAATAGTTATAAAGCAATTTTGATTATACTTGACGGAGTGGGCATCGGTGAGTTGCCTGACGCTTCTGAGTATGGAGATCAGGGCAGTAATACCCTGGCGAACACGGCGGAACTACTGGGCGGCTTGAACCTTCCCAATCTCCGAACATTGGGCCTGGGAAATATTCACCCCCTGAAAGGGATACAACCAGTTAAAAACCCTATGGGAGCTTTCGGCAAAATGGCGGAACTCTCTACCGGCAAAGACTCTACTTCAGGCCATTGGGAATTGATGGGACTAATCTCAAAACAGCCCCTTCCTACTTATCCTGATGGATTCCCACCCGAAATTATTTCAAGGTTCACTGCCGCTATCGGAAGGGGCATTTTAGGTAATTATGCCCAATCCGGCACTGAAATTATCAACCAATTGGGTAACGAACATCTATCAACGGGTAAACCAATTGTCTATACATCTGCAGACAGTGTATTCCAAATTGCCGCGCACCTTGACATAATCACTTTGGAAAAACTCTATGAATGGTGTGAAATAGCTCGCGGGATATTAGTGGGCGACCATGGGGTGGGGAGAGTGATAGCCCGGCCTTTTACCGGTAAACCGGGGCACTTTATTCGCACACCGGACCGGAAAGATTTTTCTCTTCATCCCCCCGGCGATACGGTAATGGACAGTATTAAAGCCGCTGGAATGCCGGTAGTGGGTATTGGAAAGATTTATGACCTGTTTAACGGGAAAGGTTTGACCGAGAGTTATCATACTACCCGAAATACCGAGGGCATAGAAAAAACCATCCAGTTTATTGCTTCTCTCTCAGATGGACTCATATTCACAAATTTAGGGGACTTTGACACTATTTGGGGGCATCGCAATAATCCCACTGGCTTTGCTCAGGGGTTATTACAGTTCGACCAGGAATTGCCCCGAATTTATCAAAATATGGGCGAGCATGATCTGCTGATAATAACTGCTGACCACGGCAATGACCCCACCACACCCTCTACCGACCATTCCCGGGAGTACGTACCATTGTTAGCTTACTGTAAAAGCTGCAAAGGTTTAAATTTAGGTGTTCGCAGGAGCTTTGCCGATGTGGGGGCTTCACTGGCCGAGTTCCTTAAGGTAAAGGGTACCGGTCAGGGGAACAGCTTTTTGAAGGAGATTTATGATTGAGGATAAATTACTAAAAGCCGCCATGGAAGTAATCAAGTTTTCATATTCCCCTTACTCTAAATTCCGGGTTGGCGCAGCCGTAGAATCCGGATCGGAGAGGATTTATACCGGCACCAATATCGAGAACACTTCATACGGACTAACCATTTGCGCCGAGAGAGTGGCTATATTTAACGCGCTTTCTAATGGTGAAAAAAGGATACTGAGGATACTGGTTTATTCAGATAGCCTGAAGAACCCCAAGCAGTTTATCTATCCCTGTGGAGCCTGCCTGCAGGTCATCGCCGAATTCAATGAGGAGATGGAGATATTGCTTGCCAACGGTAACGGGTCGATCCGGAAATTCTCTTTAATAGAGCTATTACCAAATAATTTTCAGATCAATAAAGGGAAAAGATAACTCGCCTGATGACATTTTTATTTATTACTGCCATAGAGTGATACTGATAGTGCTGTCATGAAATTGGGTATAGTTATCGGCCAGGTTTGGGCTACCCGCAAGCTCAATGACCTTCAGGGCTTCAAGCTTATGATGGTAAAGGATGTGTCCCCAAAAGGAATGGTGCTGAGATGTTATACTGTCGCCGCGGATATTCCGGAAGCGGCATCGGGGATACCGTCCTTTTGACCAGCGGCAGCGCCACCCGACAGATAGACCATACCCAAAGCATCTCTGCAGATACAGTGATAATAGCTATTTTGGATAAGATCATTTTGGATTAGCGCCCTTGTATTTTCCTTTAACCTAAATATCCCCTGGTAAAACGTCTAATCCATTATCATAAATTTACAAGTACAAATAGA
>JAFGGQ010000103.1 GCA_016930435.1 bacterium | reverse complement strand
TGGAATTGCAACAAAAAAAATGACACAACAATGGATAGGCACTTACAGAATATTGGTTGGAAATTTGGGTTAACTATTTCAAATAAACTACCCGCTTGACCGCAGATTGGTCGCAAAGACTTGATTTAACAAAATAGATTCCGGAAGAGATGGATGGTTCTGGAATCCAGGAAAACGATAGGGCCGGATTATCAGGATCAATAATCTTTTTACAATTAGCGGATTCGTTAGTATATTTCTGTATTTGGTACTCCATAGTAAAAACCATCTGGCCGGTCAGGTTATAGATCCCGATATCTATTGAACTACCCAGCATGATTTTTTTGGTAGCGTAATTCCCCAAACCAATCTGGATAAATATTGATCCATTGAATGGATTGGGATAGACTGTTAAATCGAAGTCACCGGACAGGTCGAATATTTCCTGATGCTCTTCCACCAGGATGCTGGAGGGGCGGAATACAAAGGCATAAATAGTGCGGGGTAACAAGGTATAGGTGAAGCTTAAGTCTTCGGCAAGGGGCAGGCTATCCGGGCTGGTGAAGTTAGAGCTGTCCATATACTCAACGTATGCATCAAAGGACTCTCCAGCCCAACCGGGCGCTGTTATATCAATGTTTGCTTCGAACTGGTGCCGGCTTTTATTTACTACTAATGATTTAATCGCGCCAACAGTGTCTATTGAAGTAATCGCTGATATCCAGGGCTGATCACAGGTGGTATTAATGATCGAATCACCGAGATGAGTATTAACGAATTTGTAGCCATAAGCAACCGGCTTGTAGCTTCCATCTGACCTCAACAATCCCTTTTGATGACGCCATTCATCAACTATGGGAAACCAGTGAATTGCGGTAAGGTTGCCCAGCGCAGCGGCTTCGCACACTACTCCCGCCCACCAAAGAGTTGCGGTAAAAGATTCGGTATCGTAATAGGAAGTTTCTCCCCCCCCGCCGAAGTTTGTCTGGCCAATTATGACCTCCTCCTCCGGATTACCGTCGGTGTCACAGGCATAATGGATCGATCCTGCTGAGGCAACCACCTGTTTGAATCGCCAATTCTCGATTAACTCCTTCCGACTCCACATGTCGAACGAAAGACCGTCAATTAGTGAGTCACGGTTAGTGATCAGTTCAGCACTCCACTCGAAGCCGAGGTAGCCTTCCTCCGTGCCGGTCAGCCAGTTGCTGGAGGAAGGTGCAATAAATTTTGTTTCACGGATTTCCGCTATCGGGCTGTTTTTGCAACGCGAAGCACAGAGTGTAAACAAGCTTTCATATTCAGCATAGGTATGACGGGGAAGACCATCGGACCCGGTAAATTTGAGATTGGGTTCATCGCAGGTTACTGCCCAGGTGATCGACCGCTCCCGCTCATAATTATGGTGATACAGGGATGCCCACATAAATTCAGAATGCTCCTCCATCGCAGTGTAATCGGCCACCGGATCCGGCAGCCAGGAATCCTGGTTATTGTATAATACCAGCAGGTTGATGTTCAATGAGTCCTGGTAAATTTCGAAGCGGTTATCTTCGGATACCCAGTTGAATCCGGCGGGATTGTAATCCCAGGGATCAGAGTTGTCGTTCACCGGTTCCCGCCAGGATAGTCCGGAATAATAATTTATGGATTGAATGCCCAGGTCGCGATATACCCCCCTTATGTAGGCATCCGGGGGAGCGCTTCCGGCACTGGTAGAGCCCAGAAGAGGACGGGTTCCAATTGCGCCGCTCGCTGATATATTCACCACACCGGCATCGAATACAGGAACGAAATAGCCAGTTGTATCGAAGGCAAAATAGTTGGGAATGGAATCCACCCACAATCCCAGCTGACCATTGGTTAGCGGTTCAACTTCCCAGAATCCGGGCAAAGGCGCTTCAATAATTAGTGAATCGTATTCGAAATTGTATGTATAAGCGTTAAGTATGAGTGTATCGTGAACGGCGCCCGATGGATCAAACATGATTATTCCAGTACAATTTCGGGAGTATTTGCCACCCAATTTAAAACCGCTGCAACCAGGTGGTATTTTAACATAAAGGGGGTAGGAAAAGCTGGGAATATTGCGATACCCCTTGCTGGGATTGTAAACTGCCGGGCGCGCGCTGGATAGTCCTATAATATATTCATAGCGATTTATTCCGGGTATGAGCATAGCGTATTGCCCATCTTCAGTGACTATCAATGCTTCCAGGTAGCCGCTTTCAGCATCGGGGGGCACATCAAGTCTCTCTATCAATTCCCCACTTTGATTTGAGAAGTAAACGGACATCAGGGTAGTCTCGGTTTCATAAATTCCATTGTAATAAACCACTACGGAATCGTTCTCCTGGAGCTGCATGTATAGAGTGCCGTCCCGTAATGCCGGGAATACGTATAAAGCAAATGAAGTAGTGAAAAGTACCAATATAATAATAACAGTTAGAATCACTGTTTTCATTCTGAAATAGGTCAGGAAATTTCTTCTAATGCTGGTCATTTATAATTTAACATCTTCACCAGTTTTCAGGGAGGTAAATGGCAAATTCACATTTATCATCCCCCTTCAGGAGGGATTTCACGATCTCGATCCTGACGGGTTTCCCGATCGCTCCTTCCCATTGTTGACGGTACCACCCGGACCCGCAATAACAGAAGTCCACGGGCATGCCTTTTTCCAGATGTTGTCTGATGAGGGGACAAAAACAGTAAGCTCTTTTTCTCTCCAGCTCGGTTTTTGCGTTAGCATAAGCCTTAGGGTCGCGTGGGTTTTTGGTGGAATAAATGGTATTGCCCTCCCGGCGGGGCCGCTCACCCCAACCGGGATCTTGTTCCATGAAATCAAGTACCGCCTCCAGGGCATCTTCGGGGTTCCCCGTCCTGGCCTTTGTTTTTTGGTAAACGGCTCTAAGTTTCTCTATCTGACCAGCGGGGAAGACGTGCGCACATCGGGACAAAATATCATATCGCTGTTTTTCCCGGGACAGCTTCAACAGAGTCTGAACCGCTTGCCTGGTGGCTTGGAACCTTTTATTTAGGGATGAATCTGAGGTTAGATCGAAGCAATCGCGCATTACTTCGGTTTTCTTTTCCTCGTCCATGATTTTCCCGATAGCCTCACCCAGGATCCGGTGCCAGTTATGGATCACGAACTGGATCTCTACTTCGCACTCGCCATCAGGATCCAGATGGTGATAAACCTCCCGGCAAAATTCATCGGAGATGAGGCCCCGTTCGTAGGCATATCCGTACAAATTTCCATAATTAGCGCCCAGCCCCTTAAGGGGTCCTTGATAAATAAAAGAAAGCACTTCTATGCCTGGAAATACCTTTACATCGTACGATTTAATCTCTATTTCCTGCTTAACCGGGAAACCCACTTCTACCTCATTTCCTTCCTTAACACTGCTTACAAATTGGAATACACAGAAGGGAGGCCCAATCAAATTTTCATCACCAATATCTCTCCTTAAATTGTCTAATAATGAGGGTAACTCATCCCTGCTTTTAATAATTGTTTTTTGGAAAGCTACAATAGTTTCCCTTTGGTTTTTATGTTTGACTTTAAATTCCGACTCTGACATTTTCATATCCTTGTTCCACGTGTTTTAGCTTCTTTACTGAATTTCAATAACTAACCATAGATGCAGGTAATCCCATCGAATAGAGTATTAGTTAGGAAAAAAGGTTGATGACTACACATAGACTGTCGGGGATTACTCTGATCAATATGATCCCTTTTACGAATTTTAAACTCTTATTCATTGTGATTTGGCATAACTTGCGCTTATGAAATTACAGATAATAAAACCTTGCTGGTGCCAGGCATAATAGAACCATCAGTAAATGGATTTTAAAGAAGCGGTATTTGAATACAAAGAAGGGAATCTGCCAATCGGAGGAAAAGTCAGATACCCTTTTGATGTATTAGATATCTAACCTACACTAACTCCCAATGCGTCCTGCAAAATAAAGAGCACTCGCCCAATAACCAGGGATAAACGTGCCATTACGGTATAGCCAAAAGTAGCTCCAAATCCGATCATTAAAAACCAGATTCCTACATTGGCAACACCTCCGAAAAGGCCCTTATGTTCTTTAGAAAAGAAGAAATAGATCAAACCGGAAAGCACCCCGATAATGATCAGGAAATTGCAGATCCCATCCCAGGTAGCAAAATTAAGTGGGAGAATAGTTGCCTGGAACTGCTTCAGAATGGTTGCCTGGATAGCGAGGGGTAATCCTACACCTGCTCCTGCGCCTACGGTAAATCCAAGGGTATACCGGGAGAGCCAGGTAAATTTTGGGAAAAGCCTGAAAATTAAGAGGAGACCCAAAAGGGCGGGTATAATATAATCGAATCTCTGCTGCTCAATGAGTGGTGTCCAGAACCTTTGAACCAGGGATTGATTCCACCAGATCACCATTCCGTAACCGACCGATACTCCTACTACAACATGTTCAGCAAATCGGTAGAAGGGATTATCCTTATAGAGGAAGGAATAGATGCAGAAGGTAAAGAAGACGGCGATCCAGACCCAGAAGCTTGTTGATAAATGCATTTAAATACCTCCGATTTGGCTATTTAAGCTGTTTTTTTCCGCTAATAAAAAACCCGAT
>JAFGGQ010000102.1 GCA_016930435.1 bacterium | reverse complement strand
TTCCTGCTGATAGTAGGCACCGTGGGTAGGTGTGATTTGAATGGTCAACCGATTGAAATCATTGTGGACCTCGATATTGCTTATGTGCTCAGCGGCCATTACCTCGATATTATCGATATAACCGATCCGGAGAATCCGGCTGTTATTAATTCCTGGGAAACTCCGGGGAGAGCCTCCGCAATGGCTCTTTACGATGATCACGTCTATCTCACAGCCGCGGATAGCGGATTCGTGGTAGTGAACATCAGCGATCCCTATTACATTTACCAGGTTGGAAGTGTACCCGCTATAAGCAGTGTGGCTATCGCAATCTCCTATCCCTATTCCTATGTACACAGCAGCACCGGCATAAAAGTAATAGATATTCAAATCGCCGATAACCCTTTTCTTGCAGGAGAGGCGGAAGACCTCGATAATGGTGAAAAGGACCTTGAAGTCCATGGAAGCTATGTTTTTGTAACCTATGAAAGCAGTGGATTAAACGCTTTTGAACTTTCCGATCCGCTTGAACCCTCTTTTGTAAATTCGTTGCTGAATTACAGTGATCATATATCCATTCAGGGAGAACTGGCCTTTGTTTCTGAACATATCGGCACCAGGGTGTTTGTAGTTGATATTTCCAATCCTGCAAGCTGGTCGGGTATGTGGGGTGGAAGAATCAGTGCTTTTGTCTCCTATGACCGGATAACCGGCCTTACATCTAACGGGAATTACTTTTTTGTTGGTCATCCTACAGAAGGGCACGGAGATGATGAAGGACGTGAGATCATCGAGATCGTTGATTACAGTGAGCCGGATGAACCATCCAGGGTCGCGTATATTGAAGCGACCGGATACAGCGACGGAGTAAGATGCCTGGCTGCTCAGGGAGATTGTATTTTCTCCGGTACGGTAAGCAGTGATTTTATTATATATTCCTGTGAATAAGGTTATGCAGTCTCCAATATTGCATGAAAAATATAGCGGATAACTATATCAGCAATACCTGCTCAATAAGCCGTTTATAGGAGGGGTTCGTTTAAAAAGGGATTCTGAAAGGCTACACTTGAGCTTATCATTTAATATTGACCTTTTTACAGAAATCTATATTATTTGTAGTGAGGTTTTTGTCGGAGATTTAAAGGGTTGAGAGTCATGAGCATATATAATCTGGACAGGATATTCAAGCCCCGTCGGATAGCCCTGATTGGGGTTACTCCAAATCCCCGAAGTGTAGGTGGGATAGTATTGAGCAATCTTGTAGGCAGTGGATTTTGTGGGGTGGTTTATCCGGTAAATCCAACAAGCGAAGCTGTTCAGGGCATTCCCTGTTATTCAAGTGTGCAGGACCTGCCCCATCAGCCGGATTTGGGGATAATATGTGCTCCCGCCCCTCAGGTCCCGGTCATGGTAAAGGAATGTGGTGAAGCCGGCATATTGGGTTTGATAATTATCTCCGCCGGTTTCCGGGAGATCGGAGAAAAGGGAAAGGCTTTGGAGGATGAAGTCAGGGTTCTAATCAGGCAATTCCCGGGGATGCGTGTTATCGGCCCAAATTGTCTCGGGATTATTGTTCCGCACCTGAGCCTTAATGCCAGTTTTGCCGGCGCTATGCCCCGCAAAGGCAACGTTGCATTTATTTCCCAATCCGGTGCGCTATGTACCTCGGTGCTTGATTGGGCAATAGAAGAAAAGATAGGGTTCTCCCATTTTGTATCCATCGGCAATACTCTTGATGTGGATTTTGGGGACCTCATCGACTATTTTGGGGAAGATGAAAATACCGAGTCTATAATTCTTTATATCGAGTCTATCCCAGCCGCCAGGAAGTTTATCAGCGCTGCCCGTGCTTTTGCCAGGACCAAACCTATTGTGGCTTATAAAGCCGGGCGATTCCCGAAATCCGCTGAGGTGGCTGCCTCCCATACGGGGGCTCTGGCATCCGAAGATCAGGTCTATGATGCCGCTTTTCACCGAACGGGTATAGCCCGTGTATTCGATATCGGGGATATATTCGACTGTGCTGAGCTTATCGGGAAACACAAAGTCCCCCGAGGGCCAAGACTGGGTATTCTAACTAATGCCGGCGGACCCGGAGTGATGGCCACCGATACCCTCCTGGAATTTAAGGGCGAACTGGCGGTGCTTTCAGATGAGAGCATAGAACAACTCAACCAGCATCTGCCTCCGATGTGGTCACACGGCAATCCAGTGGATGTTCTCGGTGATGCCCGTTCTAAACGCATAGCTAAAGCCGCTCGGATTATCCTGGCAGACAACGGCGTAGATGCCCTTCTGGTGATCCTCACCCCCCAGGCCATGACCAATCCAACTTCAGCAGCAAGGGCAATTGTTGAACTCTCCGAATCCAATAAAAAACCGATTCTGGCCGCCTGGCTGGGGGGGAGCAGTATGCGCGAGGGAATTCAACTCCTTAATGAAGCAGCTATCCCTACCTATGCTACTCCCGAGCAGGCTATCCGGGCCTTTATCACCCTAGTGGACTACTCACGGAACCTTGAAAGGCTCTACGAAACGCCCAAAGATATCCCCGTCGAATTCCCACTTGACCGTAAAGCGCTGCGCTCACGGTTCAATGAACTGATTAAAGGCCAGGGAGACACCCTTTCAGAAAATAACTCCAAGAAACTCCTTGAGTCTTATGGAATACCGGTTACGCAAACAGAGCCGGCTGCTTCATGGGAAGAAGCGGTTAGCATTGCGGAAAAGTTGGGTTATCCAGTAGTACTGAAAATACTCTCCCCGGATATAACCCATAAATCCGATACTGGATGTGTGAAACTGGACCTGCATGACGCAAGGTCGGTCCATGAAGCTTATGAACAGATTACGGCAAATGCGCGTGAAGCCTTCCCTGATGGTAAAATTATGGGAGTTACCGTTCAACCGATGGTGAGCGATAAAGATGGAATTGAAATGATTTTAGGGATCAAGAAGGACCCTGTATTCGGCACCGTGATTATGGTTGGTGCCGGCGGAACCGCGGTGGAACTGTTTGGAGACCGCGCCCTGGGCTTGCCCCCCCTTAATGAAAGGTTAGCACGCGGTATGCTGGAACAACTGAAGGTTTACCCTTTATTCAACGGATACCGGGGTAAAACCCCCCTGAATGCAAACCTGTTTATCGAAATTATGATCCGCTTATCATATCTGGGGGCCGATTACCCCGAGATCAAAGAACTGGATATCAATCCGGTTATTGTAGGTCCAAAAAAAGTTGTCGCACTCGACGCCAGGGTGGTGCTGGATATGGATATTCTGGGGAAACCCTTTAAGCCATACAGCCATTTATCCCTCCGGCCATATCCCGAAGAATACGTGATCACTACTGAACTTGAAAGCGGCCAGGAGATCACTTTGAGGCCTATCAAACCCGAGGATGAACCATTTTGGTTTCAACTGCTGGAAAGCTGTTCCGAGGAATCATTGTATGCCCGGTTCAGGTATTTTTTCCAGTGGCGAACCCACGAGGTCGCATCCAGATACTGCTTCAACGACTATGACAGGGAGATCGCTATCGTTGCCGAACTGGAAGACGAGGGGCAACACAAATTCCTTGGGGTAGGCAGAATGGTCTCTGATCCGGATCTGGAGTCCGCAGAGTATGCTATATTAGTCGCTGATGCATACCAGAATAAAGGATTGGGAAGCATCCTTACCGAATATTGTATGGAGATAGCCCGAAACTGGGGTATCAAGAAAATTTATGCAGTGACTACCACGGATAACCCGAGGATGGTGTCTGTGTTTAAAAAATTAGGATTTGAGGTTAAAGTAGATCCCCGAAGCTCTCAGGTGGAAGTCTGGAAAAAACTGTAACCGCGGAGATATTTACCCAAATTCACCGGTATCTTTTCCTTACTTAGAAATCTTGTCTCTCTCGATATCTTCACTTTGTATAGGTAAATGCGATAAGCTTCTTTCCGGATTCTGCTGAAAAAACTCATCGATACTTAACCCGTAAAATGCAGTTGCAATTAACTATAATGCCTGAAATATCGAAATCAACTGTATTTTATTGGTTTAACCCCAAAATCCATTCCCATTTTTTCCTGTTGACAATCCTGCTGCATCATTTATTTTCTACATCTTTGTTTATTTGTAAGATGTAACTATGATTACTGATGTTAATGGAGTCTATAATGAAAGTTGCCTATACAGGGATAGAGGTGCCTCAAGCAAAAATAAAATTCAATGATCCGGTTTTCAACGGACTTGCCGAGAAATTTCAACCTGCCAAATTGTCCCCCTATTATATTGAATTTCTCCCGGATGATTATAAAAATTCCCAGATAATTGCTATTACTAAGGACCGGGTACTGGATTTGCTGGTTCATGATATGGAAAAAATCGAGAACAGGCTGTCGAGAACAGATAATTCTTCCGAGGAAAAAGTACTTCGAAAATGCTTAGCTCATCTGGAAGAACTCGATCCCATTTGCAATCTCGGTTTGGATCCCGAAGATAAAGTACTGGTGAACGCATTAGGTTTTTTCAGTTCAAAACCTACCCTGATTATTCAGGACTCGGGTATTACTATCGATGAACTCTGCGATGCAGTGCTGGAAAAATCGGGTATGATGTTCTTCTACACTGCGGGAAAGGAAGAAGTGCATGCCTGGTTAGTGCCCCGGAGTTCCCAGGCGCAAACCTGCGCCGGACGTATTCATTCCGATCTGGAAAGGGGCTTTATTAAGGCTGAGATAGTTAATTACGAGGACCTGATGCAAGCCCATAGTTTTCAGGATGCACGTTTTAGGGGTTTAACCAAATTGGTTGACCGCGATTTTATTATTCCCCCTCATACGGTACTGGAAATTAGATTCAACCTGTAATCACCGTTTCAATGGATGCTCTTATCTCTCCAATTTTCTCCAAATCGAGCGATAATCCCGTTTAATGCCGCTGCAATTAACTATAATGCCTGAAATATCGAAAAACAGGATATTAGAATATAAACTTTGTTAAGCTGCCAAAAGACAATCTTTAATTTTAAGCTTTTAGGCGCTAAGGAATGAAATTTGCTCCGGTCATTTAAATGTAATATCTGCGGGAAAGATAGTTGGAAAGTCCTGGGGAAAAGGATCTACAGCGTTGAGGATATCCCCCGATTAACTGATTACCAGAAGAAGCGTTACCGGGTGATGTTCGAGGTCTGGTTCCCCGGCTATAGACAGGTGGAGTTGACCAGTTTATTATGTTCAAATTGCGGTTTTGTAAACTACACTCCACGGCCCGAAGATAAGGATATCGAGTCCAAATATCGCTTTCTCCGGGATATCGGGGGCGAACAGATATCCATTTCTTATAATTCAGCTTTAGAACAAAAACGGTCTCGTCTTTTATTTGAGTATATTTGGAAACGGATCGATTTAGCTTCAGTTAAGGATATCCTCGATTACGGGGGTGCCGATGGGCGACTTATGCATCCCTTTGTTCAAGCCGGGAAGAAATGCTTTAATGTAGATTATAATCCTGAAACGGTTCCGGGAGTCCACAGGCTTGGGGATACTGTCGAAGAACTTGATCCGGTAAGCTATTTTGACCTGATCGTTGCAAGCCATGTGATGGAACATGTGGCTGAACCCTCCAAAATCATCATGAAATTGGGAGAACATCTCAGGGAGGGCGGAGCCCTCTTCATCGAGGTGCCCATGGAGATTTGGAAAAAACCACCTCTGCACAATGAACCGGTAACTCATATCAATTTTTTTACACCGAACAGTATAGAGAATCTGCTTCGGCTGCATGATCTGTCCGTAATTGAGTGCGGTTTATCGGCTTGCTTCCATCCCAGCGGAAAATGGCTACCGGGGGTTAGGGCGATCGGGGTTAAAAACCAATCTGCAATAGAATACCCCAAAATTCACTTAAAAAAACCGGATGCCTATACTTACCTGAAGCCAGGTCTAACCAGAGAAATTAGATATTTCTTCTTTAAAAAATGGGGCATAAAAAGGCTATTATAATAATTTGTCCACTATAATTTAGTTGCGATTGACTTTCATAATTATATATCTTAATTATTAGTTGAAAAAAAAGGAAAACTAATATTTTAACAGTATTTAGTTGATAGCAATATTTGATTTATCGAAAGTGAGAATAGATGAAAAAGACACCTGAAAGGATTAGCTCCACTTCAGATAAATTATCCCAGCAGAAAAAAATTCGCAGATACCAGATTGCCCTCATATTGCTGGCAGTAGTTGTTGTAGTAGAGTCTGCATTGATTGTTTTACGGTTTTTTTCAGCTAAAGAACAAACCGAACCGTTCTTGTCAGACCTGAAGGCCCCCTATTACGAGAAGATTATGGAAATAATAGAGCCTTTGGTCTATTCAGGTATTCCTGATCTGCTCCGGGATGAAGTTCATATCCGAATCAATTTTGATGACCGGGTCTGGACTCTGGAAAATGTTCATCGCTTTGACCCGGAAGGTAATGTCGTTCTGATCGATGACAAATATGGTGTTTGCGGGGAACTGGCTGCCTTTACCTACCAGAAAATAAAACCACTGATAGGAAATAGTTATGATATCCATTTCCTGGTCTGTGCTGAAGCGGGGTACTTTCCATCTGCCTTGGGAGGCACTCATATAATCCTGCGCCTTCGGGATAACAAGGCTTTAATGCCTGATGAGTTCTATCTCGATCCCTCCTTTAAAATATATGGTCCCTTCAGCCACTTCGAAAATTATATCTTTTTACAAGAACAGGATAATCTCTCTTTCTTGGTAGAAAGAAGATACTCCGATTTTTCCGAGCTGAACGACCAGACCCCCATTCTGATCCGGGATAATTTCAGGATTTCATTTGGTGTTATCGAGGTGAATGGGCAGTTTGACCGGAATAATTTTGCTTTCATCATGACTGCTACGGAACGCTATAAATATGCGGGAAGGATAGTCCTCTCTTTGCGACTGATTGATGGTCAACTGCAGATTTTGGAGGACAGTTACCTGGTAAACAAAATTTTTAAGAAACAAGAGTATAACAAACTTCGCCAAAAGATCATAGACGATTTTAATGCCATTTCCCCCTTACCGGTAAAATTTCCTAATAAATTCCTTAAACAATTTTAGGTAATATATATATTGACAAATGAATTCAAATTCAATATAATAAAAAGTTATTTTGAAATAATGTTTTTCGAAGTTTTATTAAAAAACCAAAGAATCCGGAGAAAAAAATACACTGTCTCCATTGCGGTTCCAAGAGGCTGGAAAATCTTGTTCAAATAGCCAGTCCAGAAGAAAGGAATTAATTTTATGATTGTCCGCGCCTGCAAGATCGCTGTAGTCAGTGGAAAGGGGGGTACCGGAAAAACTTTGGTCTCAACCAATTTGGCGTATTTAGCTTCAAAAACCCATCCTACTCATCTTTATGACCTGGATGTTGAAGAGCCCAATGATCATCTCTTTTTTGGAACCGAAAATGCCAGTGTAGAAATAGTGAAACAAATGGTGCCTCTGGTTCAGGATGACAAATGCGACTATTGTGGTTACTGCAGTGAGGTCTGTGAGTTTCATGCTATTATTACACTGAAGGATCGGGTAATGGTTTTCCCGGAATTATGCCATAGTTGTTATGCCTGCCTGGAGTTATGTCCCCAAAATGCCATTCAGGAGGGTTTTCGGGATATCGGGAGTATTTCAATAATCACGAATCAGAATCTGAAGTTAATTACCGGCACCCTCAATGTTGGTGAAATGGCGACGACTGCCCTTATCGATAATGCTAAGCGCGCCGAATCCGATAGCGGTGAGTTACATATTTATGATGCTCCGCCAGGCACTTCCTGCCCCCTAATTGAGAGCATTAAGGGTATAGATTTTCTTCTCCTGGTAGGGGAACCCACCCCTTTTGGGTTGCATGACCTGGATCTGATAGTGCAAATGGTGAAAAAAATGGGTATTCCTATGGGTTTAGTTATAAATAAAGCCATGCCGGAGAACCATTCCCTGGAACAATATGGTCAGCAAAACCAAATTCCCTTGTTAGGGAATATTCCGTTCCGCAGGGATATAGCCCAGGCTTATGCCCGAAGCGAACTGGTGATACAAACTATACCCGGTATGGAGGAGATTTTCAGGCAAATATTAGATGGTGTTTTAGTTCGGGCAAAGGGAATGAGGCAATGATGGAGATAGTAATCATGAGTGGAAAAGGGGGTACCGGTAAAACTTCCATTGCTGCGGCCTTAGGTGTTATTGCGGGTTCCCGGGTGGTTGTTGTGGATAGTGATGTAGATGCCTCGAATCTATTTTTATTGTATCAACCCCAAAAGTTCCGCGAGGTGGAATTCTACAGCGGGAAAAAAGCGCTGATCGATGCGGAGAAATGCGAATATTGCGGGTTATGCTATGAAAAGTGCCGGTTTTCCGCCATCGAACTAATCGGTGAGCTTTATAAGGTTAATGATCCCAATTGCGAGGGCTGTTCTCTTTGCAGCAGGATTTGCCCCTACGGGGCTATCAGTATGCTGGATAATCTGGCGGGTAACTGGTACATTTCACGTAACCGTTTTCAGCAATGGTTCGTTCACGCTGCGCTGGGGATTGGGCAGGGGAATTCCGGCAAGTTGGTCAGCAAGGTCAAAGAGGAAGCCAGGAAAATTGCCCAGGAAGAGAAAATCCCTTTTGTTCTGGTAGATGGACCACCCGGTGTGGGGTGTCCGGCTATTTCCGCTATTTCAGAAACGGATTTGGTACTCATAGTTACTGAAGCTACACCCTCCGGCCTCCATGACTTAAAAAGACTGGTGGAGCTTATTAAGCACTTCAAAGTTGAAGCAGCGTGCCTTATAAATAAAGCGGATCTCAATACGCTGATCAAAGAGGATATTGAAGGTTATTGCTCATCCGTAGGTATCCCGGTGATCGGGGAGTTGCCTTTTCACCCTGTATTCACAGAAGCCCTGCAGCTAAATAAAACCATTGTAGAGATGGATTTTTCGGATATAAATAATACTATTCAAGAAGTATGGAAAACAATAACTCAAGGAGGATAAAGAGATGAAGATCGCTTTTACTGCAACTGGGAATAACTGGCTGGAAAAGGTGGACATTCGCTTTGGGCGCGCCCAGGGTTTTTTTATAGTGGATACCGAAACCAATGAAACCAGTTATATTGATAATAACCTTAATGTAGAGACTGCTCATGGGGCTGGAACCAGCGCAGCCCAGTCGGTTGTCGATGCCGGGGTGAATGCACTGGTTACAGGACAGTTAGGTCCCAAAGCCGCTTCGGTGCTCCGGGCCGCCGGGATAAAGGTCTATGGCGGAGTAGGATATGCTACAATTGAAGAGGCATATCAGCGATATAAACAGGGCAAACTGAACGAACAGTAGAATCGTAAATATAACCATTGTAAAATACCTATTTGCTCTTTTTCCCTGTAATATTCTGAGCAGTCCGTTACCGGGGGGGGGGAATATGGA
>JAFGGQ010000101.1 GCA_016930435.1 bacterium | reverse complement strand
ATGCCTAAATACTCAGATATCACCAACAGCGCATTCATGACCAGTCTGGCTGACGCCGGGATCTCCTTCCTGGCCGGCTTTGCTATATTTTCAACGCTGGGTTACCTGACTCATATAACAGGTGTACCCATAGAAGAGGTCGCCAAGGGAGGCCCGGGTCTGGCTTTCGTGATCTACCCTACGGTGATATCCAAGCTGCCGGTCATGCAGGGCTTGTTCGGCGTGGTGTTTTTCCTCATGCTACTTACACTGGGGATAGACTCAGCGTTCTCTATCGTGGAAGGGGTATGCGCCGGGATACAGGATAAATGGAACCTTCATAATAAAAAGGGAGTGGTAGCCGCCCTATTCTGCTCGGTAGGGTTCATTATCGGATTGCTGTTTACGACACGTGCAGGACTGTACTGGCTGGATATCGTGGATCACTGGGTGAATAATTTCGGGCTTGCCGTGGTTGGCTTATTCGAATGCATAATTATCGGCTATTTCTTTGATATAAGATCATTTAGAAAATATATTAATTCGGTCTCCGAGATCAAACTGGGACTTTGGTGGGAGATCCTAATCAAATATTTTACCCCATTAATCCTGTTGATCATTCTTGCCCTCAATTTTGTGGATGAGATGTCTGCAGCTTATGAAGGATATCCTTACTGGGCACTATTACTGGGGGGCTGGCTGGTTAGTGTGGGAGCTGTAATTGGTGGATACATATTGATGAAAATTAGACGCAAAAACCCGGGAGCAGTTAATGTTTAATAAAATAAGCGCAAAAGCATGTTTCTTGATCTTGATAATGGTAGTTGTTGCCCTTGCTGACGAGGTTAAAAAAGAGACTTTCCCCATGTTTGAATTGGAAAATATAGAGGGTCAAAAGATTAAATTTCAAGATTTCCTGGGCACTGGTCCGGTTGTAATAACCTTCTGGGCTACCTGGTGCAAACCCTGCATTAAGGAATTGGACAAAATTCAGCTTATTTATGATGAATTTATGGATAAGGGACTGCAGGTCATAGCCGTTTGCGAGGATGGTCCCCGCACAAAGAACAAAGTCCCTTCATTCGTAAAACGCAAAGGCTACACTTTTACGCTATGTTATGACGATAACAAAACCCTTCAGAATCTTCTGGGGTTTTCGGATATCCCGGAGTTATTTATGACCGATCATGCCGGCAATGTTGTGTACCACCATTTTGGTTATAAAACCGGAGACGAGAACGAATTGCGGGAAAAGATCATAGAGCATTTGATGCCTGAACCCGAATCCGGTCCGGATTGCATGGATAAATCTTCCGGGGTCATTTATGAATAAGGATGGATGGGGACTTATAACTGTAGCGCTGCTGCTGGTTCTGGGAACAAGCATTTCCTGGGGGCAGAACATTCTGGCCCGAAATATCCTGGAATACCGGGGCGCATCAGAAGGAAAGAGTTCCTTTGAGGACCGCTTTGACCTGAGGGCATCATGGCAAGGATTCAATGCGGGTATTCGTTACGAAGTATTCCAGCCCTCCCGGGGATTGGCCGACACTACTTACGAAGGACTTACCAGTTATTATTTCTCATTTCTCAGCGAATATGTGGATATATGGGTAGGGAATTATTATTTAACCGTTAAAAATGGTTTGATTCTTGACGCTTATGAAAAGAGGGAACTGCATCTGGACCATGACCTGAATGGCGCCAGGTTTGCCCTCAAATACCAGGGATTTGAACTTGCTGGATTTACCGGCCGGGCAGACTGGGACCATAATGCACTGATCCGCGGCGCTTACGGAACCATCCCCGCTTTCATTGGAAATCTCGGCGCCTCCTACTTGAAATATTTCCACCCAACCGGTGATACATCAGAAGCCTTTAGCCTGAACGGAGACCTCCGATACGGGATACTGGGAGTCTGGGGCGAGTATGCTCATAAAACACCACTGGCTGCTGGCAGGGATGGCAATGCCATCTACCTGGGGACATCGATAGATCTCTGGGGCGTTATAATCGATCTTCAATACAAAGAGTACGACGATTTTCTTATCCGAAGCTCCGTTGTTCAATATAACAATCCGCCTCCATGCATTTTGGAACCCTATTATGTTCTTCTCAGCAAACATATCTATGAAGTGCAATGGGATGATGAACTGGGTTTCCAGGGTGAAATCGGCTATATACCGTTTGACTTTCTTGAACTGGTTACTAATTACGCTCACTCAAGAAACCATGAAAGCGAGCCGCTATTTGACGAATCGCATACCGAAATTATGCTATACCTGGATCAATGGGATTTTAAGGTGGTTGCAAATTACCGGAAGGAGGGAGAACGCCGGTATCTCACCCCCATTATTGAAACCACTTACTATCTGGATGATGTTAATAGTCTTAATCTGGAATTTGAAGCTCAGAGCGAAAATGAGGATAGAATTGGTTTGCTGCATCTGTTTGCTTCACTGCAATATAACCACAGCCCGGATTTTGCAATTGGATTGGAAGGTGGCCGGTTCGAAGGGGAACCGGAAAATAATTCCTTTGCCCGGATTTACGGAAACTATAGCTTATCTGAAAATCATAAGATCGATGTTTCGGTAGGCAAATACCCCGGCGGATTTATCTGTTCCGGGGGCGTTTGCCGGTTTGAACCGGAATTCGAAGGTTTGGAAATTAAAATCACTTCTATGTTTTAATTAAGGGAGGCTTTATGCCATCTGGAAAGAAGCGGAAGCGCAAAAAGATCAAGACTCACAAGCTGAAAAAAAAGCGCAAGGAAAACAGACATAAAAAGAAAAAGCACTAAATAGACCTATTCCTGTCTTTAGACTTTGGAATAAAAGGTGCTAAAAATAGTGCTGGCAAACAGGCGGGAACAAAGCCCAAGATCATAAGAGCGGCTATTTTTTTGTAATATCCCTCAATGACCGTCGAGCCTTCCCTCTTTCGAAGCGGTAAATGTAGCTGCATTTTCTGTTTGTCATAAATAAATTATATTGGGGTAGACCCATACGGTAGTTCCATTGTCATTTTTAGAGGGTTTAAAAAACCCTGCATTTTTTTATTGTTTTCTAACTTTTTAAATAAATTATTTAGGATAGAAAATAAAAATAGTTCTATTATAGTAGTTACTATTATTTAAAAAGGTTCTGATAATTGATTTTTCGAATAACTTGACATTTTGAAAACCCTTTATATATTACTAAATGTTAAGGGGATACAAACAGAGGTACAGGGATTATGAAAAATAAAGTATATATTTTTGTTTTAGCTGTTGTTTTGGCCTTGGGTCTTTTTGCGAACCTGTGGGCAGAACGTCGGGAATGCCGTATCTATATCTGGGATAATGCCGGTGCTGAAGCCTATTTTTCTGATCCTGAATCACCTTCGGATTCCATTCGCCCTGCTGATGCCATTGAAAGTACCCTGGAAGAGATATCCAGCTCAGCAAGTTTCTCGGTATTTGATAGCGTGATAATTGACCGGGGCCAAGTCCTGCCGGAAGTCATTAATGATTATAACCTTATCTTCATTACTCTGGGCTGGCCCGGTTCAGGTTCACCGGGGATTTCCAACGAGGAAGATTCCACGCTATTTGTTTTTCTGATCAATCCTCTTGGTCATGCTACGGATTGGCGTAAACATGGTATATATGTCGAAGGCAATAACTTCGCTTATGATTATGGTGATACTTCCACACGGCACTTTACCTATAGCGGAATAATGTGGGTTACCGGAGGGGTACTCTGGACCGATGTGGGATTCCAGATATACAGTATTTACGGTGAGCCCGGTTCCATTGCAGAAGGTATGTACTTTGATTATCCGGGCCACCTTGAGGATGGTCCACACACCTCCAATGATATTATCGGTAGATGGCGCTATAACCCTTATTCTCCACAGGCTCAATATCTTTTCTCCGCCGGTGTGGGTAAAGACCCTTCCAGAGGCATGCAGCGCCGGGGTTATGCCGGTGGCGGAGCCTGTATCTGCGCATCCTTTGTCTTTGGGAACCTCCAGGATATGGATGAATCCAATACCAAAGCGGATTTGATGTACCGAATGGTAGATTTTATGCAGCCCCCAACCGTAGCCCTTCTAACCGAACTGGGGAGGGATAGCCTGGCCCTGGGCGCTACTTACGCCCTGCATTATGAAGCTTACGATAACTGCGGAATCACCCGCACCCGCTATGAATTCGCCATCGACGGATGCTCCACCTGGATATTCATCGGGGAAACCGATAGAAACGACTCCTTGTTCTTCTGGACCACACCGGCTACACCGATCGATAAATGCCAGCTTCGGTTAACGGTATGGGACAGCAGCGGAAATGTGACCGCAGATAGCTCAGAATTCTTCTCAGTTCGATATTTCTCGGGAATCGATTACCAAACCCGGCTCCCCCGGAATTTTCATCAGCTTTACTGCCACCCTAATCCATTCAATAGCCAGACTAACATCAGCTTTAAATTGGATCTACCCGGCATGACTACCATTGAAGCATACGATTTCCAGGGCCGGAAAAGAGCCACAATACTGAAAAAATCGCTTGAAAAAGGACTATACCAGGTTGCCTGGGATAGCTCTGACCCTGATATGAACTCAGGAATATATTTTATCCGCGTGAGCCAACATGGCAATTCCTCCGCTCAGAAACTGGTATTGCTGAAATAAAAGCAGATTTCAGCACCCCCTTGTTATTATCTCAATTATTCTAAACCTGTTTTGAAGGCTTGATCACTATATTATCCCGTAAAATGCATTTGATAATGTTGAATATAGGTTATATATTTGATGAACATGTATTTATAGGTATTACGAGTTGTACAAAGAAATGCAAATTTTATTCTGAAGTTTATATTCTAATATTTTGTTTTTCGATATTTCAGGCATTATAGTTAATTTCAACTGTATTAAACGGGATCATTATCCATATCCCGGAAGAGCAATCTGATTATGAATACAGATAATATTCCGATCAGCCCTCCCGAGAGAATAGATGCTATTGAAAAATATGGAAGCAGGTAAAATAATTCTGGCTTCCGGATGATCACCAGCGAAGCTGTAAGCAATTGCCCAAGATTGTGCAGAAAGGCTCCTGCAATACTCAAGCCCGGCAGGCTGATCTGATTTTCCAGGAGAAAAAAGACCAACGCCATTCCGGACAGGGCCAGAAACATTCCGGAAAGAGAGATGAGCATGGTAGGAGACAATAGTTTCCCGGTAAGTGTTGCGCCCAGTATGATACGCATAAAAGAGACAATAGCTGCTGATCTGAAGCCGAACCGGTAGAGTATTACCATGGTGATCAGGTTAGCGAAACCCATTTTCATCCAGGGTATGGGGCGGGGAATAAACTCCTCCAGTATCCAGATGACCGTACCCAGGGCTATGAATATGCCTAACACCGCAATCTTATTATAGTTGATCAGGTTGGCATTTTGTTCAGAGGATATTCTCATCGGGTAATACCATCCAATTTTTTTCCAGAAGGGTTCCCCTTCACTATGATTATGATCTTATTGGGCACACACACGATCATCTCCCGGGGCCGGTAAATGGGCCCCATTTCCTGGCAGTATTTTCGGGGGCAGGATGATTCTAAAACCTCAACCGTATCCCCTTTGACCCCTACGATCATATTGCCTTCTGCGCCTTTCAAATAAAGTGTATCCGAGAAGGGGAGGGGTCGGCTGCAGATCTCCTCCTGGTCATAGTAAATACATAACGTTTTACTGGTGGCTTTGCCATATCCGGTCAGGAAAAAGGAAACCGTGATGACCAAAATCAGAAGGATGATAAGAAAGTCTCCATAACGGGGGAATTTTAAGGAGATGTGGTTAAACTCCAACAAGATCCACTTCACGACCACAATGGTTACAATGATGATCCTCTATGCCCACCAGGCGAGTTCGATAACCATTCCTTTCAACCAGGAGATTATGGCAATCTGGACAATAGGTATTATTGCCAACGGTGTTCCTTATGTTTCCAAGATAGACGTAGGGAAGCACCCGTGAGGCTTTTTGGAATATTTTTAACAATTCTTCGGGGTCGGTAGGCGGAATTTTCATCCTGTAAGCGGGATAGTACCTGGAAAAATGTAAGGGTACCGGCTTACCCAGGCTTTGAAGAAATTCCAAAAGCATTTCGATCTCCTCATCCGAGTCATTAAGCGTAGGAATAACCAGGTTGGTCAATTCCAGGTGGGTATGCTGGGAGGCTATTCGGATACTCTCCAATACCGGTTCCAGTTTTCCATTACAGTATTTAAGGTAAAACGCAGGATTTATCGATTTCAGGTCAATGTTGATGGCATCGATGAACGGCAGCAATTTTGCCAGGGGCTCGGGATTAATAAAGCCATTTGAAACCAGGACATTTTTCAGACCTTTCTCATGGGCTAACTGAGCAGTATCAAGGATGTATTCAAACCAGATGATGGGTTCGGTGTAGGTATAGGCAATACCCAGGCTGTTTTCATCAAGGGTCAAAGCGACTAAATTCTCGGGATAGACCATCCGTGTAGGGACTTTTTCCTGAGAAATCTGCCAGTTCTGGCAGAACTGGCAATTAAAATTGCAGCCGTTAGGTCCGGTAGATAGTATCGTTTTCCCTGGATAAAAATGGTATAAGGGTTTTTTCTCGATGGGGTCAAGACTGATGGAAACCAATTGCCCGTAGTTTATGGCCAGTAATTTCCCGTCCTGGTTTTGCTTGCCCCGGCATAAACCGGTTTGCCCTTCTCCCAAAATGCATTGGTGTGGACAAAGCAGACATTGCACCTTGCCCTGATCAAGTTTCCGGTAAAAAGAAGCTTCCTTCATAACAGCAATAATAAGATATCGAACTTAAATTATCAAGAAAAATTTTAAGATATTGAACCCCTTTAGAAATCCAATAAGCTGAACCAAAGGTAAAACAGGGGGAAGATCAGGATGACCGTATCGAAAGCATCGATGATGCCGCCATGCCCTGGGATCAGGGAGGATGAGTCTTTGAGTTGTACCTCCCGTTTGAGTCTGGATGCAATAAGGTCGCTGAACTGGCCGATGATCCCTGCCATCAGGGCTAATAGTAGTGAACTGCCCATTTTAAGGGTTGAGAAGAATCCAAAGGCTGCTCCCGTCAATATGGCTCCGATTAAACCTGTCAGTGCCCCGGCAATGGTCTTGTTGGGACTGATATGAGGCACCATCTTAACCTTTCCCCACCACTTACCGCCGAAATAAGCAAAGGTATCCAGAACCCAGACTAATACCAATGGATAAAAAAGATAGACCCTTCCCATGTCCCGGAGCTTAACCCCGAAATGGGGCAATAAGCCGAAAATAAGGAGGGCCAGTAAAAGCCTTCCCATTCGAGTGGAACTGCCCTCCGGGGAAGTCCTTAAAAGCTCAATTACAATCAGGACAAAGAGAAAAAATAACAGGGTAGGCAAAAAACAATCGTCCCAGTTAAAATAAAACAATACGCCTGTCCACAGGCTGTAAATTATTGGAATCGACTTTTCCAATTTACTCAGGTTGAATCCCGGGAAGTTAAGAAATTCGATGGTCATTCCAAGCGATATGAAATAAGTAAAGATCAGGGCTGTGCTCTTTCCCAGCCAAATAAGGGCCAGGAAGAGAGGCCCGAAGGTAAATGCAATCAAGATTCTTTTTCGAAGGTTCGGCGACATTAATACTCCCATCGGTGTAAACCGACATTGAGAACAAGACCTATCATAAACATGGTTACTACCAGTGAAGTTCCCCCGTAACTGATGAGTGGTAAGGGTAATCCGGTAACAGGCATGATCCCGGCAGTGACTCCGATATTAACGAAGATTTGAACGAAGATTACCGCAGCGATACCGGTACAGACCAGTTTTCCAAAGGTATTTCGGCTTTCAATAGCGATTTTTACTATTCTGTATAGTAATAAAAGGAACAGCCCCAAAATAACAATTTCGCCGATCAGTCCGAACTGTTCTCCCAGGGTTGCGAAAATAAAATCAGTAGCTTTCGCAGGGAGGAAGGCTAACTTGGTCTGGGTGCCATTCAGGAAGCCTTTTCCGGTAATCCCGCCAGATCCCAGTGCGATCTTGGATTGTATCAACTGGTATCCGGTTCCAAAGGGATCCCTGCCAGGATCCAGAAAACCCAATATCCTTTCCTGCTGATACTCATGAAGCCGGTTCCATAAGAAAGGTGTCAATATGCCGATGAGTAAATTCCCCAAAATGGTTACAGCGGTTAATTTGAGGGGAGGCCGGGACAATACCATGATGGTGATCAATAGCACAAAATATGCTGCCCAGGCTATCCAATGGAAAGCGAATATCAGGGATAAAATTGTAGAAACTCCCACAAAGATGTAAAGGGGTTTGACACCTGATAAAAACAGCATAACGATCAGGATCACAAAAAAAACCAGCCCGGTTCCCAGGTCAGGTTGCTTTATCACCAAAAGGAAGGGGACCAGGGTCATTAGAAAGGAGATGAGTATGATTTTGAAAGAATTAATATGTTTCTTCTGATCCAGCAGGAAGCGCGACATGGTGATTATCAATACTAATTTAGCCAGTTCAGAGGGTTGAAAATTGATGATTCCAAGATCGATCCAGCGGTCCACTTCCCCGGGTTGGAATAGCAAAGCTGAAAGAAGCAGACATGTTAATCCATAATAGTAATAAGCAAAGAGGTAATGGACTTTCAAGGGTATCAATATTCCGGCTACCATGGCAATCAAGCCGAAGGCAAAGAATAGAGCCTGTTTTTTATGGAGTGCCAAGGATGATGAAGGGTAAGTCGCTCCGTAGATTACTATTATGCCGATCAGGGCTATGATGATCACGGTTACAAAGATTATAAGGTCAAAACGTCGCATATTCTATTTTTCTCTGCTGAAAGTAATATTCCATAAATTGCCTTACCAAATAAGCGATAGCCGAACCGGACCCGGCATTTTCAAGGATGATAATCACCACTACTTCAGGATCATAGGCAGGGGCGAATGCAGCGAACAGGGCGTGACTTACCTGGCCGTGAGGTACTTGCGCGGTACCTGTTTTTCCTGCTACCAAATGCCCTTCCATATAAGCTCCTTTACCGGTTCCCATTTCTCCGTTAACGGCTTCGATCATTCCCAGTCTAACTGCTTGCAGAGCCTGTTGGCTGAAGGGCAAAGTACCCACGAGCAGAGGTTTGCTGATTTTGGGACTATCATAAACGGGGACAATTTTCTTTACCAGCTGGGGTTTGAAAATCCTTCCGCCATTAGCCGTGGCGGAGATGAATTGAGCTAACTGAATAGGGGTTACCAGTATTTCACCCTGCCCGATAGCCAGGTTGAAAACAACACCGTAGCCCCATCCCCTCCTGCCGTAACGGCTATTATAGTAATCCCGGTTCGGGATGAATCCGGACATCTCGGGGGTGATCTCGATCCCTGTTTTTTGACCAAACATGCATTTATTGGTGTATTCTACCCATTCATCAAGGCCCAGCCGCAAGCCCAATTGGTAAAAATAGATATCACAGGACTGCGCTATTGCCTGGATAAGATTCAATTGAAAATGTCCTGAGGATTTCCAGCACCGGAAATAGCGGTCGCCATACCAGATACTGCCGTAACAGGGTTGGAGTTTGCTGTCCGAGGTTATATAGCCCTTGTCAATAGCAGCGCTTGCAGTAATTATCTTGAATATCGATGCTGGCGGGTATGTGCCCTGAACACAGCGGTTTAGCATGGGGTGGGTTTCCTCGCTACTCAAACGCTCCCAGATAGTATCTGAGATCAGGCTGGAAAAGATATTCAGATCGTAGTCTGGTTTGCTGACCATGGCAAGGATCTCTCCATTGCGGGGATCCATTGCGATGAGAGCCCCCCGTTCAACATGAGCGAAGACCGATTCAGCGACCATTTGTAAATGAGTGTCAATAGTCAGCCAGAGATCTGCACCTGGTTGAGCGTCTATCTCATCGGTACCTTCAACTTGGCCAACTACTTCCCCGGTAACCTTGACCTCCAGAAGTTTATATCCGTCCCTTCCCCTTAAAGTATTATCCATGTGCTTTTCTACACCCTGTTTTCCAACCCAATCACCAGCCTTTAAGCCCTCAACATACCTCTCCCTGAGTTCCCCGACCGAGATCTCCCCTGTGTAACCGATCAGGTGACAAGCCATCTTATTATAAGGATAGACGCGAATGGGATCAACCTCATGTAGTACTCCGGGATAATCCAGGTTGTTCTCCTCAAGGATGGAGATGGTCTCAAAATCGACCTTTCTCTTTATAGGAATAGGGCTATATTGTTTATCATGATACTTAAAGAAACGCTCAATAATATAGTCTTCATCCAGTTCAAGCAGTTCTGCTAAGCTACTTACCACCTCCTCAGTGGGGCTGAATTCAAATGGGAGCAGGGAAACCGTGTAGGTGGGATAATTCAAAACCAGGGGATTTCCATTGCGGTCAAGTATCTCACCTCGCGTTGCCTTTATATTAACCATGCGAATCCGGTTCTCCTGAGATAGCTTATTATAATACTCATATTTGCTTACCTGCAGGTAAAAGAGCTTGAGCCCTAAAAGCACAAATCCTAAGATAAAGGCATAGAGAACGATCTTGTTCTTATCTTTAAAATCCAAGCCCATGATCAGTCCGTTAACAGGTTATCCTGTCTAAAAGCGAGGTAATTTCTCTGATGCCAGAGAAAGTGAATAACGAGGCATATAACAGCGGTATAAATGCTGCCGGGTATTATGTATCGCCAGAGGCTATAGAGGAAGCTTGCCCCGGAGGAATTGAAGAAGTAATACAGTAACCTTTCAATAAATCCGGTTATTAAGGCTAACACGGCGATATTAAAGGATTTCCTGGTATCCAGATTATTATAGACATTGACGATGATAAAGGCCAGGGTGGTCTTTGAAAAGATGAATGCTCCAAGGGTAAAAGGCTGGAAGGAATCCAATACCAATCCGGCAGCCGCAGCCCATAATAATAGGGTGATAGGTTTTACGCGTGGTGTGAGCAATAGGAGAAAAATAAGAATAAGATCCAGTTCAACCCCCATAATATTCCCAACTTCCGAAAAGAACAGCTGAAGGATTACCGCAATAAACACCATCAGTATAAGTAAAAAAGTTTTCATAATTGTATTATTCTATGTTATATTCCTTCATAAGATCAAGATGCTCTTCATTTTTATGCTCCCCAATAATAATAAATATCTCTTCGACTTTGGTGGGGTCGGCAAACGGTATAATATCAATGGTTTTAAACAATTTATCTTTTGGATTATCAACGCGGTGGACAACCCCGATCTTGAGACCCCGGGGGAAAACCAACCCATAACCGGATGAAATAATAATATCTCCGACCGTTGCTGTTTCGGTAATGGGAACCCCGTCCATCTGCAGAAACCCACCCCCTTTCCACTCTACGATGCCCACCACCCGGGTGATAGCATCCAGAGCGCTTACCTTGAAGTTGTGATTGAAGATGGGCATTATCAGACTGGAATGATTAAATACCTCCACAACCTTACCCACAATGCCTTCCTGTACTACTACGGGTGCATTCGGGCACACCCCCTCCGCAGAACCTTTATCCACAAGAATATATGAGGGATTTCGAAGACTTCCCTTACCAATAACCTGAGCAATAATGGTCTCGAATTGGAATGACTCCCGGAAATCCAGCACTTCCCTGAGCCTCTCGTTCTCCTTTTTTTCTTCTAACAAAAGATCAATTCGCAGTGATAACTGGGTAACCTTGTGTTTAAGAGATAGGTTCTCCTTGCGGTGATCCTGAAGGTCCTTTGTGAAAACAACAAGCTTCTCAAAGGGGTAAAATATGGTGGATTGGAAAAGTTCCCCAATATTATGTTTAATTCCAATGTCCAAATTGTATAGAAGGATCGCCAGGACGGCAATGACCAGCCATACAATAAAGCTATGATTTTCTTTAAGTTTTTGCCAAACAGAATGCATCCAAACTAATCTCCACTTAGTATATCTAATACTTCTTGAGAATAAAAGACATTCCGTAATCTTTCGCGGTTCTTTTCTTCTTTTAGTAAAAGAGATAATTTTGCCAGAATAGCAAGATGACTGGTAATTGAATCTTCCGGGGCAAGCACCATAAAGACCAGATGTACTTTTTTGCCGTCAAATGCATTAAAATCGATTCCCTTGTCCGATTTCCCAAATGCCAATATAATCCCTTTTACCCCTTCTGTTTTAGCATGAGGGAGAGCTACCCCCAAACCAATGCCTGTACTGGCTACGCTTTCCCTTTGCAGCAGAGCCTCTAAAACCGCTTCGCGGTTGGTGATGAGCTTGTTTTTATCCATCAGGTGGATCAACTCATTCAGGACCTCCTCTTTATTAGTGGCCTTCAGGTCCAGGTTAATGAGGTCATTACTGCTGAATCGTGATAAATCCAAAATTTCCTCCTAAAGTATGTATTAGCCCTAAAAAGGTTCGGCTTTGTCGATCAACATGATGGGGATATCCTCTTTAATAGGGTATTTAAGACGGCATTGATTGCAGACCAGAATATTTTCTTGAGGTCTATAATCGAGATCCCCTTTACACTTAGGACAAGCCAGTATTTCCAGCAGTTCCTTTTTTAACATTAATTTTCCTCCCAGGCACCCATGACCCTATATTTATTGATCCTTGCCTGGATCAACTGGGGGTATGGTATATTCTTTAATTTATCCAATTCATTCGATATCTCAATTTTTACAGTATTGATTGCAGTAATGGGGTCCCAATGGGCTCCACCGGGTGGCTCAGGCAGTATCCGGTCAATCATCTTCAACTCCATAAGGTCTGTTGCGCATAGCCTCAGTGCTTGGGCTGCTTTGGGAGCTTCCCCGCGGTCTCTCCAGAGAATAGCCGCACAACCCTCCGGGGAGATTACCGAATACCAACTGTTTTCCAGCATTAAAATAACATCTCCAAGACCGATTCCCAAAGCTCCTCCGCTGGCGCCCTCACCAATTATTACTATCACTATAGGGGTTTTAAGCTGAGCCATTTCAAATTGATTCCTGGCAATGGCTTCTGCCTGACCACGCTCCTCTGCACCTATACCCGGATAAGCGCCTGGGGTATCGATCAGAATTACTATCGGAAGCCCAAATTTCTGGGCTAAATGCATTACCCTTAAAGCTTTTCGGTAACCCTCCGGATGCATCATTCCAAAATTGCGAAAAATCTTGTCGTTGGTACCCTTGCCCTTTTCCTGACCAATAAACGCTACTTTATGAGTTCCAATCATCCCTAATCCAGTTATCACAGCTTTATCATCCCGAAAATTCCGGTCCCCGGACAACTCCACGAAATTCTCCACCATATTCTTGATATATTCCAAAGAGGTTGGCCGGTTAGGATGCCGGGCTACCTGAACCCTCTCCCAACGACTTAAATTCGAATATACCTTTCTCTGCATGTTCTTCAGCTTCTCCTCAAGGGAGTTTAGTTCCCGGGATAAATCCAGAGCGCTTAAAGCTTGCTGCTCCCTTAACTCCTGAACCTTCTGTCTGAGTTCATAAAGGGGCTTCTCAAATGCCAGAAAATATTCACCCATTATTTTTCTTCCCTTTTGAAACCATCCTTATAATTAAATGCAATAGAAAAGAAAAAGCAACTAATATTACAAATGCAAAAAGAAGCATCAATTTACGGTCTCCGGTAGCAAATCCAATGGCCATGGTTCCCAGTATTAAGGAAAAGGTGTAGAACATCCATACGATAACATTTTCCGGAATCCCTGCCTTTTTTAGAATATGATGAATATGACCGGTGTCAGCCTTGAATATCTGCCGTTTCCGGGTGCTTCGCCTGAAAATGGTGATTACGGTTTCCATAATAGGAACGCCCAGGGCAATGATAGGCAAAAGCAGAACTACCGCCGTAGTCCCCTTAAAGGATTGGATCAAGGGAACGGCAGCGAAAATAAAGCCCACAAAATACGCCCCGACATTTCCCATAAAGATCGAAGCAGGGTGATAATTGTATCTTAAAAAACCTGCGCAAGCGCCAGCAGTGCAAATAAATATCATGGGACCAATATCCATATTCTTGTAGATGCCAGCTACCGCAAGGGTTAAAGCGGCAATGACACAAGTGCCTGCAGCCAATCCGTCCAGGCCATCTATGATGTTAATAATATTGAACATAAAGATCAACCATAGGATGGTGCTCGGTACTGCAAATATACCCAACTGGATCGGATTCCCAAATGGATTGGTTAATAAGTCTATGCGGTAACCAAATAGTACCAATATAAATGCTACCAGGATTTGAACACCTATTTTCCAGCTGAAATGCAGGTCGATAAGGTCATCCAGAATACCCATGATAACGATCAGGATGCCTCCTATTAAAAGCCCCAGGATCTGATGGCTATAATTACTCCATAAATTGGATTCCATCAGGAATCCAACAAGCACTCCCAGTACAAGAGCGGTCAAAATAGCAATCCCTCCCATGGTTACTACCGCATGGTCGTGGATCTTGCGCTGATGAGGATGGTCCATCAGCTTTATTCTCCGGAAAAAATTTCGGATCAAAGGTGTGAGCAGAAATGAGACCAGGAAAGTTAATAAGAATAGTTTTAGATAATATAATAACATCGCAATTCCAATTTTATCGTTAGAAAAAGACTATTTCCTTTCAGGGGATATAAAAACTTTCAAAATTAACCAAAGACAATAATGCCCAATTAAACCCGCAAAAAGCAGATAGTTCAAAAAAAACCTGTTTTTAAAGTGCTTATTGAAATACTTGAATAACGACATGTGATGGTAAAAATAACTTCTGGATTTGTATTTTGAAGAGGTCCCCTCCAAAATATGAGTAACCTCGCTTGAAGGATAAAATACCGTTTTCCAGCCACTCTTCCTCATACGCAATGCCAGGTCCACATCCTCCATATACATGAAAAAGCGTTCATCCATGAGACCGGTATGTAGTAAGGCCTCTCTTCGTATAAAAAGATATCCTCCCGCAATAGCTTCCACCTCTGAAGTGGTTTCGGGTGGCCTCCGCTCCGGAAGCAAAGCATTGTATCCTATAATATGGTTAAAAAGGGAGGAACGGGTGGTCCTTAATAGATTTGAATAGGTTGGGAATGGCTTTACTGAAGGAATGATACTGCCATTGGGGAAGAGCATTTTTCCGCCGGATATCCCTACCCCGGGATGGTTTTCCAAAAAATTCAACATCTTCTCCAGAGCACCAGGTAATATGCGGGTATCCGAATTCAATAGCAGCAGATATTTCCCCCCCGACCGGATTATGCCCTGGTTGCAAGCTTTCCCGAAACCAAGATTCTCATCGTTTGAGATCAATATAACCTCTTGGAAATCCGATTTTAACATCATTAGTGAACCATCCCGGGAATTATTGTCCACTACGATTACTTCATGTTCTCCTGGATGAACATTTTGCCGTATGCTGAGCAGACAGTCCCGAAGTAGATTCCGGGTATTGTAATTAACTATGATGATCGAAAGCAGACAACTCTCCTGCTTTAAACTTAAACTCATCCTATTTATCCTTCTTCTTCTCAAAATTTAGACTATAAACCCACATTGTCAAGAATTTTCAACGGACCCGCTATTCTCTGAAGTCCTCTCTGGGGAAATAATAAAATATGTCCAAAATAATACTAAATAACACCCGAATGCTTATATTGTGTGTCAGGTGAAAATATTCCGAACCATGCACTTTGGAAGAAAAAGAGAAAATTAATTTAAGATATGCTGGTTTTGAAGTAAAAGCCTGTTACAAAAATGCTCAATCTCCACTAATTGTGTCTTAAATAAATGTTGCCTGGCAAACTTAGCCAGACCAGGCAATGTCTCTGATTCTACAACTTTTTTCTGCCGGTATGACAGGGCAATATATCATCGTTTACTCAATGGTGAGATGCTATGTTTGACCAATATGCCCTTGACAATTCCTCATATATATTTAATATATAAAATAACTGGAGTTGCTTATGAAAAAAACCATGTTTATCATTGTCTTCGTATCGACATTTTTCTCATTTGGATTGGCCTCCGGGGGAGTAGGTCAGCAAGGTTATGCGGGGTTGGCATGGATCAACGGGGACAAGCTAATTTTTTCATCCTGGGATTATTGGGGCATAAACCTGCTCGATACCAACACCAAAGAGGTTCAGGCTGTAGGAGGCGATCTCGCCCGGGGACGGTATTTGAATTATTCGGAAATCACTGGTTTTATTGGTTATAAGAACTTTGTAAAAGTCAAGGATAATTATTTGCAGGAAGCCCGGGGATTGTTCTGGAATCACCGGGATGAGGCAGTATTTACCAAACCGGTGCCCAGGGTCGGAGTACCCTCAATCAGCAATGAAGGGCTCATTTTGGTTTCGGAAGACGAAAAGGTTTATTTGATTAATGATAATCATATATCGAAAACTATCGATATTAATTGCTACGCTAATTGCGCCCGGATTGCCCCGAATGGAGAATCTTTCGTCTTTAACAATGAGCTGGATCAGATTATCCTGTACGATCTGATTACCGAAAACCAGGTTCCACTTACTCCACCGGGTGAAGGCTATTTCAACCCTCGCTGGAGTGTTTCGGGAAGGATGATCCTGATGCAGTCGCTTGGCGGAGAGATAATAATCTTTGATATGGAAAGCAAGACCTTGAAAAGGCTTGCCAGCGGTAGTTACCCTTCATTTGTCGGAAAGCAGGGGATACTATTTACCAGGAGCACTGAAGAACACTATCGATTGCTGAGTAGCGATCTTTTTTATTATGACTTTATCAGCGATAGTATTTTTAGTGTAACTGCAAGCCAGGATTTTTTTGAAGGGGAGGGGGTCGTCTCGCCTGACCTTCAGAAAGTAGCTTATCGTGATCTTCTGACCGGTTCGATCTGGCTGGCAGACCTGCGATTTGACCATCATGCTCTCCGAATAGAATCGCCCCGGCTTCTCTTAAGCGGTGAAACTTTGGAGGGACCCGCCAGATCATCCATTGTACCGGCTACCCCGATGGTTATGGTTTGGGCTCCTTATCTCCATCAGAAATGGGATACCCCGGACTGGTTCAATGGGAGCTGGTCATGTGGTCCTACATCCTGTATCATGGCCGTCCAGAAATATGATAAGCTTCCCGCTCATCCTATTACCTGTTCCTGGCCCTATGAGCACATTAGTAATTACGGATGGTACATACCAACCGAATATACTTATAATAGTTATACCTACGATATTTTAGGTTTGGCTCCTGATGATACCTGGGTTCCCGGCGCTCACGGGTTTATCTGTAGGGATCTGGGCGCCGCTTACTGGTCATATATGTGCGATTTTATGAACCAGCATACCCTCAGCGCATGGTGGGCCGGAACGGCCTGGAGCACACTCTGCGAACAGGTGGATGCTGGCTATCCCATGGTGGTTTCCACCTCTACCCTGGGATACGGTCATATAATGCTCTTCAAAGGATATTCCCCTGACCATACGATAATCGCTAACGATCCTTACGGGGATGCCAATACTGCTCCCTGGGGAGAATATAATGGTGAAACTGTCTATTACGACTGGCCCGGCTATGATAACGGACACTTGGAACTGGGCATCAGTCAGCTCTTCGGGGCCCAGGGCATCGGAGGGGGCATACCCGAGGCCGATACTATCGTGGACGACCTCTGTTCGGGCTTCAGTAAATTCGGCCCCCCGGAATATTGGCACGAGTGGACAGGGGGTTACGAATCACATATCTGGTGGACATACTCTACAAATGCCTCGGAGGATACTAATTACGTCACATGGACACCCAACCTTCCCCGGGCCGGTTACTGGGAAGTATCAGTCCACGTCCCAAGCAATTATGCAACCACTAATGCCCGTTACAAAATCTTCCATAACGCCGGTAATAATACACAGATAGTACCGCAAAGCATATATTCAAATGAATGGGTTTCAGTGGGAACCTATATTTTCAATAAACAGGAAGGTGGCTATGTATATCTCGGTGATGGCGCCGATGAAGCAGGCCATTACCTCGGCTGTGACGCGGTCAAATGGAATTGGCGACCACAACCCTGCGATACACTTGTGGATGACCTTACAACAGGGTTCTCCTACTTCGGTAGCATGGATTATTGGTGGGATTGGGCCGGGGGTTATAACCACCATATCTTCTATACCTACTCCACCGCTGCATCATTCGATACAAACTACGCCCGTTGGACCCCTGATTTGCCCATGGATGGTAATTATGAAGTATTTGTGTATATCCCAGGTAATCACGCTGGCGCTAATGCCCCCTACATTGTTTATGCTATGGACGGCGACCGTACCGTTTGGGTAAACCAGAGCGCATACTCCGATCAGTGGGTATCCCTGGGTACCTTCTCATTTAACATGGTTGAAGTGGAGTTGAAACTGGGTGACGGAACGGGTACCCCCGGGTATAAGATAGGTTTCGATGCCGCTAAATGGAGTTATCGTTCACCTCTAAATGTTTTAAACGACTTCAATATTATTGACAAGTTTAATATATTATGTTATCCTAATCCCTTTAATGCCGTTTCTCGTATAAACATTCATTGCCCCGAAAATAGTAATCTTCAATTGAAAATACTTAATTTGAACGGTCAGCAAGTAAAAACGATCTACAAGGGCTACCTGGAGGCTGGAAAACATCATTTTGAATGGGTACCAAAAGGCTGCGGCAGCGGGATTTTCTATGCCCAGGTTGAGACCGCTTCAATGAAAAAAACAATAAAACTGTTATATTTAAAATAGGTGAACGGATGTTAAATAAAATAATTTTCTTTATTGTTCTATTACCCCTTACTGCCGGGGCTTTGGAAGTTTCGCCGGAAGAGGCTTTTGTTAATTATAACTCTCTGTTCTGGATCGAAATAACCGATCTGGCTTCCGAAGGAGACACCATTGAATTATGGCTTTGGCGGGACAGCAACAATGATGGCATTCTCTATCCGGGTACCGCATTGAGCCATGACTGGGGTTCTACTTCTGCCCTGGCTTACGTTGTGGATGGTGACCTTAGTTTCGATTCACTTTCCATACCTATTCACCTGCCGGATATTGCGGTATGGGTTCCCGGAGGCATCACCACTACTATCCCAATCAGTTTAATGGCCGGTTTGAATTTCGTTAAGCTGGTCGATCTGGTAGATACCTCCTCGGCGGACCTGAAATACTGGGTAAATGGACCGGAAAACCTGGAACGGGCCTTGCGCATTAATCCCAATCCGGTATTCGATAGGGATACGGTTACGGTTAGCGATACGTTCGCAGTATGGTCCCGGGATAACTCACGAATACTGGTTGCTGCGGAATGCTGGTTCGACTCCACGGTAAATGCGGTGGAAGATGACGATCCGGGTGAGGGTTCGGCTATTCCCATGCAGGTCGTTCCGCTGGGAGATAATCGCTATTATGCTTACGCCCGGGTTCCTGTTTTTGCACGGGGGAGATATATCCTTGAAGTCTGGGCCAGGGGACAGGATAATACAGGCCATTGGAACAAATTTCTCACACTTACCAATTCGGAACTTATCGTTATACCAACCGCTGTAGAAGATATCCCGGAAGCGCCTTTTGATTTCCGGATTGGTGATCCCTACCCCAATCCATTTAACCAGAGAACCACTATTCCTGTGAAAACCGGTGTTTCTGGCAAGCCCCAATATAAATTGACAATATGCGATATCCATGGTGATATTATTTATAAAAGCGGAGGCTCTTTTAAAACCGGAGATGACTACATATTCTGGGATGGAAAGGATAACCGCGGAGATGCTGTCCCCGCAGGACTGTATTTATTTAATTTAAGATACAATGATTTAAGATACAGTAAAAGGCTTTTATACCTCCCATAACAATTCGGTGTATGAATAAAAAAGAAGTTGCCAGGATACTTGAGGAGATCGGACAGATACTGGAACTGAAGGGTGAAAATCCCTTTAAGGTTCGGTCCTACTATAATGCTGCCCGGGTAATAATGAATCTGGATGAGAATTTGAACGATCTGGTCGAAGAGGACCGGTTACAGGATATCAAGGGCATCGGGGATGCCCTCAGCCAAAAAATAAAGGAACTGGTTGAAACCGGTAAATCTGGATATTATGAAAAGTTAAAGTGCTCAATTCCAAAGGGCCTTATGGAAATGCTCACTATACCTTCACTTGGTCCCCGAAAAATAAAGATACTCTATGACAAGCTGAATATCACCAATATAGGTGAGCTGGAATATTTCTGTAAGGAAAACCGTCTAATTGCCCTCGAAGGCTTTGGGGTGAAAAGCCAGCGTAAAATTCTGGAGGGAATCCAGTTCAAGAAAAAATATGAGAAAAGGCATCTGCTTCCCGCTGCGGAGGGTGATGCGCACTATATAATCAGCGAACTTGAGAACCTGGATGGGGTTATCAGAATAAAGTTAGCCGGTAGCCTTCGCCGAAGGTTGGAGACCATTAAGGATATAGATGTTATTATCGCTGCAGAAAGCGGTAAGGAATCCTTGATAATGGAGAAGTATTGCGGTTTAAAACGGGTGGAAAAGGTAGTGGCGCATGGTGAGACTAAATCCAGTATAGTCCTGGATAGCGGGATCGCTTCCGATCTCAGGGTAGTCTCCAGGCAGGAGTATCCCTATGCACTGCATTATTTTACAGGTTCCAAGGCTCATAATATCGAGATGAGAAAGGTGGCAAAGGAGTTTCAGTACAAACTGAATGAGTACGGTCTGTTCAAGGGTGAAGAAAACATCCCCTGCAATGACGAAGAAGAGCTCTATAATTCATTGGGTCTCCAGTTTATTCCGCCGGAACTACGGGAGGCAATCGGGGAGATCGAAGCCGCCCGGGAAAACAACTTGCCCTCTTTGGTAGAGTTGAAGGATATTCGAGGAGTATTCCATATTCATTCCAATTATAGTGATGGTATAAACTCACTTGAAGAGATAATTATCAGATGTCAGGAACTGGGTTATGAGTATGTGAGTGTTTGCGATCACAGCAAGTCTGCCAATTATGCCAACGGGCTTTCTGAAGCGAGGGTTCTGCAGCAGCATCAGGAGATCGAAGGCTTGCAGGAAAAATATCCGGGTATCAGGATACTGAAGGGTATAGAGGCCGACATCCTTCCAGATGGTTGCCTGGATTACAATGATTCACTGCTTGCGAAATTCGAGATTGTGATCGGCTCCATCCACTCCAGATTAAAGATGACCGAAGAAGAAGCCCTTGAACGTATAGTAAAGGCAATGAAAAATCCCTATCTAACCATGATCGGTCATCCTACCGGCCGCCTTCTATTGGCCCGTGAACCCTATCCACTGGACATTAACAAATTTATTGAAGCTGCCGCGAAATACGGGAAAATGATTGAATTGAATGCCAATCCTCACCGCCTTGACCTGGATTGGAGGGGATGTAAATACGCTCGTGAATGTGGTGTCTTAGTGAGCATAAACCCGGATGCTCACAGTCTGGAAGGTCTTTCCGATACCCGATACGGGGTGGAAATTGCCAGGAAGGGATGGCTTACCCCACGTGACATCATGAACACCAGGACAAAGAGTGAACTGATGACCTTGTTGAATTTAGAGTAAATCAGGAAAATAATGGAGTATTAGATGAAAAAGCAAAGAAAGGGCCCAGCATTGACCGTGGATATCATTATCCGTTTCAAGGGCGGTATCGTGCTTATCGAACGAAAGAATGAACCCTATGGTTGGGCTATTCCTGGCGGGTTTGTGGACTATGGAGAGAGCGTAGAAGATGCAGCCTATAGGGAGGCAGAAGAAGAAACCTCTTTAGAAGTTGAAAACTTAGAACAATTTCACGTGTATTCCGATCCCCGAAGGGATCCCAGAAGCCATACGGTTAGCGTTGTTTTTACGGGTGAAGGTAAGGGAACGCTCCAGGCGGCAGATGATGCCCGAAATGCAAAAGTATTCACCAGGGATAATTTGCCAGATGATATATGTTTTGACCATGAGCTTATTCTGAAGGATTATTTCAGAATCCAAAAGCAGAAAAATGAAAATACTATTCTATAAATGAAGCGATAATTCAAATTTATAGTTGACAATATTAAATAATCTGTAATTTATTTGTGATTAATTGTTTTGTTGTAAGTAAATCTAAACGAGGACATGGAATGGCAAAATGTAAGATATTCATTTTGTTATTAGGACTATTTATTACCTATGGTATTGCTGTGGGCACCCAGGTGCATTTTGCCTTGATCAATGATACACACAGTATTTTAGAACCTTTTGGTCCAAGGGATGACGTGACCCTGGAAGCGGAATATGGGGGCTACCCACGGGCTGTTTATATTCTGGATTCCTTACGCTCGGCGCACCCGGGAATTCTCTTGCTACATGCCGGGGATATGATCGGCGGGGACTTCCTTTCCAACATCACCCGGGGTTATGCATCGTTCGATCTGTGGAAGCGTGCCGGAATTCAGGCTTTTTGTCTGGGTAATCACGAGTTCGAATATGGCCCCGATGTTCTGGATTCGGTTCTTAGTGAAATTGATATGCCCTTTTTATGCGCAAACATAGTTGCGGATGAATACCCATATTTAGCTGCAAGTTGTGAACCTTACAGGCTTTTCGGCGTGCCGACCGAAACCCCCGGAGAGAGTATATTCATTGCTGTTTTTGGCCTGTGCACCGAGGAGACCGAAACGGTTGGCTGGACTGATTCTGTGGATCTGACCAGCACCTATTCCGCTATAACTGATATAGGCTTCCCTGCCGGTGCGGATGCCGCAGTATTGATGCCCCATGTAAGTTTCTGGGAGGATACTGTATTGGCAAAGATCCCCTGGATAGATGCTGTGCTCGGAGCACATGACCATTACATTATGGAGGAACCATTCTGGGTAGTAAGCGAAGGGGATAGTACACCGGTAGTACAGGCTGGCTGGGCTACCGGGTGGGTAGGGCATCTGACTATGGATTACTGCCCCGGGGAAGGCCTGAGATTTATCAGTTGGGAGTTGATCGAGATTAACAGAACATTTCCCGAAAACTATGAGGCCCGTACAGCACTAAATGAATATCGGGAGCTTATCATCGCCAATCCATTTGTAGGTCTGGACCCCTATGAAAACGTCGTTTTTTATGCCGATACCACGATCTCTATCAGACCAGTTGCCCCGGAAGGGAGCGGCTGGAAGGATTCACCCGCAGGGAACCTGGTTTCCGATGCCTACCGGGCAATCCTGGGAACGGATGTTGCGCTGGAAGGAACAGGGGCCTTGAGAATGGATATCTACAGTGGCCCGGTTACCCATGCGGATCTCTTTCGATTGGTGCCTAATGGACTGGATACCAGAACGGACCTGAATGCTAATCTCATCACCATGGAAATCTCCGGAGCCGATCTTAAAATGATGATGGAGCTGGTTTTCTTTGGAGCAGATTTCTATCCCGAATTGTTCCCCCAGCTAAGCGGTGTGAACTTAAGTTATGATCCGGAAGGGCCCTTTTTAAACAGGATAGACCTGGATTCCTGGAATATAGGCGGCATACCCTGGAACACTGCAACCTCCTATACCATGGGCGCAAGTGCCTTGCTGATGATAGCTTTCGAAGCCTCCGGACTGACGCTCCCCGAGATAGACAGTATGGATATCACAGTTTACCAGGCTCTTGTGAATTATTGCAGCGATCCCTCCTTCGACCCCTCCTACTTATCAGAAGGAAGAATTATAGACATCCGTTCGGCCAGTATCAAAGAAAATATAAAAATTTTCCCGCAGAATTTATACTGCTATACATATCCAAATCCATTCAATGCTCAGGTAAATTTTGAGGTTCCCAATAACTCCCAAATTACTGTCTTTGACTTGAATGGAAGGATTGTTGACAGACTTTATACCCCGGTTATAAAAAATCTTTCACAAGAAGGGACAAGCAGTGTTAGATGGAGCCCGGGAGCAGAAATCCCCTCCGGATTATACCCAATAAAGATTAGCTTGGGGGATCAGACTTATATGACCAATGTTATATATTTGAAGTAAGATCGTAATCACTCAAACCTCAAATTGAAAGGCAAAATGAACCAAAGAATAATAATCATCATTCTCTTTATATTGCTGCTGACTTGCTATATGCTTTATTCCGAAGAGGATACTACCAGGTATTCAATAACGGTAATAATCGAGAATTTAAGAAACAGCAAGGGACATGTAGGAGCAATCTTGTTTGATTCGGAGGATGGGTTTCCCAGGGATGATGAAAAGGCTTTCGACACCGCATTGGGCGAGATCAAGGATAATAAATGCAGTTTTTCTTTTAAAAAGGTGCCCCCTGGAAGGTACGCAATAATGGTTCTCCATGATGAAAATAAGAGCGGGGATATGGATACAAGCTTTCTGGGGCTGCCTAAGGAGGGTTACGGGGCTTCCAATAATGCTAAAGCCTCATTTGGCCCGCCCAAATTTGAAGCCGCGTGTTTTACCGTGGATAGTTCTGATGTTACAGTTAAGATCAACATCGTATATTAAACGCTTGCATTTTTAGGTTATTGCATATTTATTTACATACATTCAATCTGAAAAATATACAGGAGTGTTAGAATGAATTATAAAAAGGTTGCCCTGAAATTGGGTATTTATGCCGCAATAGTGGTTATTATCATTTCTGCAGCGATGATCATAAGTAATCTAAACTCCCCGGAATATCACTGGAAATACTTCCTGCTGGGGGGATTGTTGGTGCTGCTGGGAATATCTGAGATTATTGAGAATAGCAGAGGCAAGGTTTGGATCAAGCAAAGATTTATCAAAAAGCCTTCTCAACTGGTAGGATGGTGTTTATTCCTGCTGATTCTGTCTATCGTCAATCTGGATCTGAAACCAGGGGAACAATATAGCATCCAGCAACTATTATTCAGTCTGAACCTGGTTGTAATCGGTGTGGTTGGGATTATCCAGAGCCGCTTTGTTGTTCAAGCCGAGAAAAAGAAGGCGCTGGTTTTTTCGGAAAGAGGGTACCTTATTGAAACAATAATTTCTATACCGGTTATCCTTCTGGCGCTTTTCATGGTAATTACAAGCCTTACCCACAAGAATACTGATTTTTCCTATTTTATTTGGGGATTGTTTTTTATTATGACCGGCGTGATGGGCTTTATTCAAGGATATCGAAAGAAAAGCCTGCCGGGGATTACACCATTAAAAAAACCCAAACACTTCACGAATGCGGGGATTACCCTTTTGATTTTCGCGATGCTGGTCATACTTGGATTTCTGACGAGCAGCATTAAAGCACCCCGCTGGGTTTCCATTCAGGATATTTTGTTTGTTATTATCATGTTGCTTTATGGGATTCACTTCCTGATCATCAGCAAGCAATTCAAAGCCTTTATAGAAGTCAAAACGGATAATCCTTCTTAAGGTTTCAAAAAATCTCGGTTTAGAAAATGTAGGTCAGTGAGAGACTGAGGTCGGTAATATATCCTCCGTAGGTTCCCGGAACATTTTTAAGTTCGCCATCTTCCCAATATTCAGCGATATCTTTTTTTCCGAAAAATTCAGCTTCATTTGATATTTCGATAATGAAATGGTCGTAATACGCTGCAAATCCCATGTTCAAAGCAACACGGTCATTCATATCGGGTAGGAACAGGTTCTGATATTGGGGTATCGGCGGGTGGGGCTCATAGAAAAATCCTGCTCTCAGAGAGTAGTTACTAATACGGTAATCCAACCCCCCGCAGATTCGCAAGGAATTTTTCCACTTCAGGGGCAGGCTTTTCAGCACGGAATCACCATCCTCGGTTTTTAAGTTCAGTGAATCGATGACCGACCAATGCGTAAAGGAAAGATCAAGTGAAAGGACAAGGTCGGAATGCGCTTGATAGGCTACTCCTATGCCCATCGATAAGGGCCTTTTCAGGCTGAATTGAGAATCAACTTTTGGAGTTGTCTCCTTGCCGCCATCTAAAATTTCAGAAAGGCCTTCATTATAAAACTTATATATAGTTTCGGAAAAAGACCCGTGGTATTCAATTGGCGATTCCCACTTGCCGGTAAGGCCAAACTTGAACTT
>JAFGGQ010000100.1 GCA_016930435.1 bacterium | reverse complement strand
TGAATCACCGCATCGTCCATGATCATGGGGGACTGGGGAGGAAGATTTAGATCATAGTATAGGGCATCGATATCCACTTCCTTGCGTACTTTGGCAAAGATGATTGTCATGCTTACTCCGTCGTCCCCGGTCTCAATATTTTTAAAATATTCCGAAGGCGCTTGTTTATTTTGAGCCTCGGATGAGTCGCCTTCTTCAGCAGGCTGGTGTTCAACACTTTCGGAAGTGTTCTCCTGACCGATTAGGGCATTGACAAAAAGGCTTAGCAGTAAAAATGTTATAAACCAAAGCGTTTTACGATGAAGCATTAAGCTCCTCCATAATAAATTCACTGAATTCTTCCATGTGCATACTATGAGACCCCTTAACCAGAACGAGGTCTCCGGGCTTCAATAATGACCTTAAATATTCCTTGATATCATTTTTATCCTCGGAAAATAACAGCTTGTTTTTAGACATCCCGCTGGCTCTGGCGCCCTCGAAAGTTGCAATGGATTCATTGCCGTGAGCAATCAGGTAGTCGAAACCCAGTTCCCGGATTAAGCGGCCGATCTGGTTGTGGTACTTTGGGCTTTCCTTGCCTAATTCAAGCATGTCGCCTAAAAGCGCTATACGGCGCTTCGCCTCGATATGCAAGGCAGCCTCCAGTGCCTCTTGAACAGAAAGAGGATTGGCATTATAAGAATCATTGAGAACCTTGATTGATCCTTTGTCCAGCAGCTCCATTCTCAATGGTAAACCCTTATATTCCTCCAGGGTATTGATAATAGAATGGGTGTCAACCCCGCTCCATTGACCCACTGCAAATGCCAGGGCAGCTTCTAAAGCATAATGCTTGCCGACAATTCTGAGCTTGACCGGATTATCATTGATTTCAAATTTGGCCTGATATTTCGATGTCATTGTTAAATTAGTTATCCGGTAATGAGCTCCTTTGGAAAAACCGCAAAGTACTGCATTAGGCTGCTTTATATAGGGTGATTGCGCCGTAAATTCATCATCCAGATTTAGGAATATCCTGCCCCGGTCGCCAACCGCCTGGAGTATTTTGAACTTTTCTTTGGCGATATTTTCCAGCGATCCCAGCCCCTCAAGATGAACGGGCAGGATATTTGTCAATACAGCATGTTCCGGCCGGGCTATTCTTATCAATTTGGCCATCTCTCCCAGTTGATTGATACCAAGTTCCAGTACGCCATAATCATGGAAACTGGCCATCTGAAAGATGGAAAGGGGCAATCCCAACAGGTTATTGTAATTTTTCAAAGATTCGCAGACCTTATATTTTCGGCTTAACACCGCGCTGATCATACTGCGGGTAGATGTTTTACCCACGGAACCGGTAATTCCAATTATCTGGGTCGGGAGTAATTCGCGGTAGTAACGCGCCAGTTTGCCCAGGGCGGCAATAGTGTCCTGGACCACTATCAACGGTGCTCCGGGGAGCTCGACGGGCTTGGAGGAAACACAGAGCGCAATGGCATGTTTGGTGACGGCCAGATCCAAATATTTGTGGCCATCAAGATTGGCGCCCTTAATGGCGAAAAAAAGCTCTCCTGGCTTGATCGTCCGGGTATCAATAGAAACACCAAGAATATGTAAATTCCCGGCAATCAGAGGGATTAACTCACCCTCCATAACCCTTACAATATCCTTTAACTGAAGGTGTATCATAGTCCTCCTTTAGTCCTCCTGGAATGACCAAATCCCTTTTCGTGAAGCCAGTTTAAAACCACTTCCCGATCATCAAAGGGTATAAACCGGCCCTTTATCTCCTGGTAATCCTCGTGCCCCTTCCCTGCAATCAGGACGGTATCGCCGGTTTGAGCGGATTCCAAAGCTAAACGAATGGCGCTTTCACGTGAGAGCTCAGTTCTGACCCGTCTGCAATCCTTTATTCCTTTTATGATCATATCTATTATGTCCCCGGGTTCTTCGTCGCGGGGATTATCAGAGGTTATTATCACTACATCCGCAAGGTTTTGGGCTATCTCGCCCATTAAGGGCCTTTTTAGCCTGTCCCGGTTGCCCCCACAACCAAAAACCAGCAAGATTCGATTGGGCGTGAATTCCCGAACGGAGTTAAGAAGATTCTGGAGCGCATCGGGGGTGTGAGCATAATCGATAAATATCTGAAAATCCTGCTTTCCTTTGATCTCCTCCAGCCGTCCTCTGACCGGAAAGGGCATTTCAAGACCCTCCTTTACTTTCTGGGGGACGATTCCGGCTAAAGAGCAGATAGCCCCTGCCATTAATGAATTATATAAGTTAAACCGGCCTTTCAGGGGGGAAACAATACCCGATGTAAAATCGGGGGCTTTGAAGGTGAATGAAGTCCCTTTGGGTGAATACTCAATTTCCTGAGCCATAAAGTCCGCCTCTTTTTCCACACCACAGGTATATAAATGTGGAGGATGAGACTCAGCCAGTCGTTGTCCCCATGGGTCGTCAATATTGATAAGTGAAATCCCGGCAGGGGAGAGGATGGTATTGAACAGGGTCGATTTTACCCTGAAATAGCTCTCCATATCCTTATGATAATCCAGATGATCCTGGGTAAGGTTGGTAAAGGCTGCCAGGTCGATGTCCAGATAAGCTACTCTTTTCTGGTCTAAGCCATGAGATGATATTTCCATGGCAACGGCCCGGGTATCCCGGTCAGTCATCTCTCTCAGCAACCTGAAAATATCAACGGATTCGGGGGTTGTACGTTCCATGGTGTGATACCGGTCTTCCAGTCTATAACCCAGTGTACCCATCAGTCCGGTTTTCCGGCCTGAAAGGTTGAAAATATTATAGACAATGTGCGCGGTGGTTGTTTTCCCATTTGTGCCCGTAATCCCGATCAGGAATAATTTCCGGTCCGGGTAACCGAAGAAAGCACGGGCAGTTAGAGACATCGAGTCACGGGAGGATGGAACCAATATCAAATTGGGATAGGTTCCGGAAAGCTCATGTTCGCATATAGTGGCTACAGCGCCTTTATCGTATGCCTGCTGGATAAACCTGTGGCCATCATTATGAGTACCGGAAATTGCTACAAAAAGGCTTCCTGATTTTACTTCTCGGGAATCGTAACAAATATCCCGTATTTCATCATGGTCCTTCATGTTAATGACCCTGACCGGTTTCAGAAGCTTTATTAATTCCTTTACTATCAACCTTCATTCCTGATTTTATTGCCTTGTTAAGTATTTTTTATCCTTTTTCCGGATCGGTAGTTTGCTGAGGGATCTTTAGTTCCTGGGATAGCGCTTTGGGGACGATCCCCGGTTTGCAGATCAAAAGGCAGTAATGTCCCCTGGTAATAAATGTTCCAGGGGGCGGTTTCTGTTCGGATATAATACCGCTACCAATGACCCGGAAAGGGATATTCGCCTTAGCCAACTTGTTTATCCCGGCGCGAACACTGTGCCCCTTAACATTTGGCACCTGAAAGACTTCCGGATTTACTTCTTCCTTATTAATAAGGTGTATATATACTTCCTGGCCTTTCCGGGCGTGTTGACCATTATCCGGATTCTGGGCGTTTACAAGATTCCCTTCATTTATAAAGACCGGTTTCAAGTCCCGGGAACGGATCAGTTCTTCAGCCTGATCCTTGAACATCCTGGCCAGATCGGGCACAACTACTGTGGTTTCAGGCTCTACAATTGGGTTGTCCATATTAGCCCGTTCTGCCAAAAGGGATTGATCGTAAGATGAAAAAGCTTCTTTAATTATGTCCCTGAAGATGGGCCCGGCAACAGAACCGCCATAATGACTTCTGCGAGGTGAATCCACGGTAATTATCCCTACCAGTGCGGGATTATCAGCAGGGGTGAAGCCTACGAAAGAAGCCACTACATTATTTTCGGAATAACCCCTGTTGCTTGCTTTTTGAGCTGTCCCTGTTTTACCGGCTATTTCCAATCCATCAATATAAGCCATCTTACCGGTACCATTTTTCACAACATCCTTGAATATGCAAATTAATGAATCTACCGTTTCCCGGGACATTACACGCCGTATAATGCTGGTTTGGTTCTCGAATTCCACAGAACCGTCCGGGTTAATAATGCGGTCAATAATATAAGGTTTAACCAAATATCCGCCATTTGCAACTGCTGCATACGCGGTTACCATCTGCAGCGCGGTTACCGAAACCTCCTGGCCAATAGGAAAGGACCCGATAGAATAACCCGACCACTGCTCGGGCCTTCTTACTACTCCGCATACTTCACCAACGAAATCAATTTCGGTCAGAGAACCGAATCCGTAATTCTTGGCATATTTGTAAAGTAATTTTGGACCGATCTGCTGGGCTAATTTAATAGTGCCGATATTGCTGGAGTTGATGAAGACATCTCTGATGCTTAAGCTGTCATAAGGATGAACATCCTTCCAGGAATGTTCTGGAAAATATGCATATTCACCATTTTCACAAAATACCTTTTTTGATAACGGGAACAATTGTTCCTCTAAAATAGTGGTAGCTGTAACCAACTTGAAGGTTGAACCAGGCTCGTAAATGTCGGTGACCACCCGGTTTTTTCGGTACTCCGGCTTTGAAGCTTTATAATCATTAGGGTCAAAAGTAGGATATGAAGCCATGGCCAGGATCTTGCCAGTGTATGGATTTAAAAAAATTGCTGTCCCCGAGACCCCCCTGTTTTCTTCAACTCCTGCAGCAAGTTTCTCTTCTACGATGCTCTGAAAGTCAATATCCAGAGTAAGATAAACTGAACTGCCATCCTGAGGCGGTCTGCCCTTATAAAATAAAAGGGGATAACATTCATGTTTGGCATCGGTGAACAGCAGGGCTTCTACGCTCCCGCCCTGTAACCAATTGTCCGCGCTGCATTCTAACCCATCAATACCATTGTTGTCGATATCCACGTAACCTATAGTCTGAGCAGCATATTTCCGGAAAGGATATACCCTTGCGTTCTCCTCCATAAAATTCAAACCGGGAATATTGAGCTCCTTGATCTGCTCCGCCTGAAGCGAGGATAGCTTCCGGTTGATCCAAACAAACTTGCTCCTTTCCTTGCCCCTGATCTTTGAAAGGAAGGTACCCGCTGGTACTTCCATAATACCGCAAATAATCTTATCTACTGATTTTGGATTTTTGATCAAACTGACATCAGCATATAATGAATACACCTTTTTATTATATGCTAACCTACGGCCCCGACAATCATATATTGTGCCCCGGTCACCTTTGTACTCGATTTTGACCTGATGTTGATTGGATGCTATTCTTTTGTACTGCTGCCCATTCAAAATCTGGATCTGAAACAGACGGCCCAGAATAATGATCCAGATCAATGCGCCCAGCATTAAAAAGAATATAAAACGGTTCATTGAGCTTTTGGCAATGTTACTCATTTCAGAAATTGTCCAAACAGCTATATTTTAAATATTTGTGCTTTTTCTCTCTCTTGAGGAGAACGTAATACGGTCCCAAGTATTCTTGAGTTTGCCCAATACCTCAGCAAATCCAATGTTACCTAACTCACCATCCAGGCTGTCTCTTTCGTATTCAATTGTAACCACCTGATTTACATCGGGGATCTTGAGTCCCTCTTTTTCCTGAACGATCTTCTTGATCCTCTCCCGGGAAGCAAGTTTGTTGATCCTCAACTTGTATTCATTGTTTCTGCTTTCCAGGAGTTCAAGTCTCTTGTTCATTTGGTTGATCTTGTGGGCGGATTCCAGTATGTAAACTCTCTCTTCAACCAGCAGCAGTCCCAAGCAAACGATCAGTACATATAAAAATGGAAGCCGCAATTTTCTGAGTTTTCGCAGCTCCCATTTTAAATTAAACTGCCGCATTTCATTCCCCTCTATATTTTAAAAGCCGCTCTTAATCGGGCGGACCTAGCTCTCGGATTCAGTTTTACTTCCTCGGTTGAAGCCATTAATGGGCGGGGAGTTAAAATCTCTATCCGCTTATGATGATTACATACACAGATAGGGAGGGATGGGGGGCAGATACAATCTTGGGCGTTTAACTTCAAACAATCCTTTACTTTCCTATCCTCTAAGGAGTGGTAAGAAATAAAACATATCCGCCCCCCTGGGACCAGTGTATTTAGGGCTTCATTTAAGGCGATATCAAGGGACTCCATCTCGGAATTGATGGCAATTCTGAGGGCCTGGAAGATCCGGGCTAATACTTTATTTATATTTTTTGTTTTTATCTTATTCATTATTATCTTTGCCAATTCGGTCGTGGTATTCAGGTCACCCTCCTGACGGGCTTTGATGATCTCCCGCGCAATTGTTCGGGAGTATCGCTCCTCACCGTAATGCCTGAACAGATAGGTTAACTCCTCTTCAGGATAGTGATTTATGATCTCCCGGGCTTGCAGTTCCTGGGAGCGGTCCATTCGCATATCGAGGGGGCCAGGCCTTGAAAAACTGAAGCCGCGCTCACCCTCATCCAATTGATGAGAGGATACTCCCAGGTCAAATAGAATACCGCTGACCTGCTTTATACTTAACTCTTTTAAAAGAACATTTAAACCTTTAAAATTACTGCGCACCAAAACAACCTGATCTGCCCACCGCTTTAATCTTTCCCCCGCAAAACGGATTGCATCTTCGTCCCGGTCTATCCCGATCAATCGCCCTTCAGGTTTGAGCTTCTTCAGTATGGCCTCGCTATGTCCGCCTCCGCCAATGGTAGCATCAACATAAATCCCTGAAGAATCATATACTAATAGCTCAACGACCTCCCTGGTCATGACCGGAAGGTGGAAGATCTCCGGAGTTTTCATTCTCCTCCTGCCTGTTTTGAGGCTCCTTCTTCTTTCTCTTAAAAGAAGCAAAGAGATACTTTGCTACCTGCTCATACGGAACAGTTAAAGTATCTTTAAACCTGGCATAGTCCTCAGGATTCCAGAATTCAATCCAATAGTTTGCGCCGAGGATCAGTACGTCAGTATCCAGATTCGCTTCGCTTAAGAGTAACGGTGGGATCTTCACCCTTCCCTGTCCGTCCACACTGACACTATGAGCATAAGAAAAGAATTCACGGTTAAAGTAAACCTCTTCTTCTTCGCTCAAAGGGGTAGGGTCAAAATTTTCAATGAACTTCTCAAAATTGTATTCGGGGAACAGCGCAAGACATCCGTTCATCCCCTTAGTGATAATGAAATCGGAATACATTAAACCCTTATCCGCCACTCTCATCTTGACGGGTATATTGGTTCGTCCTTTGTCGTCGATCTTATGTTGTGAGCGTCCTATGAACATGTCTTCCATTTTTAGGGTTTGTCATTCCACTTTTTACCACCTTAGGCAAAATAGCATGTAGGCATATTGTTGTCAAGAAAAAATGTGGGAATAAACAAAAAAAGGGCGAAAATAATATCTTCAGAAGTTCTTAGAAGCCCATAAAATATAGGTTCGACTTAAATTAAAATGTGAGGAAAAAATTATTAATTAAATTTTAAAAAAGAAGGAAGATGGGGTTTTGATTGATCCCGGAGTGTGTTTTTCAGAAATCGGTCTTTGCCGGGATAGACGGCTTGACCATGATCACTTTATATTGAAGCACTTTGACCATTCCGGGTGGTGCATTTTTAATCCTCTGCACATAGCGGCGCTTGGTATAGATGACCGGTACTAAACCCGAATAGCGGCTCTTGCTATAATGGGCAGCCAGCGCGGCAGCTTCTAAAAGAGTATTTTGAGGAATTTCCTTTTTCCCCGATGTCCTAACGATAACATGGGAGCCCTTAATGTTTTCTGCATGAAGCCAAAGGTCATCCAATTTGGCCTGTTTAAAGGTCAACTCATCATTCCCCCGGGCAGATTTGCCTACCCAGATCTTAAGCCCTTCTGAAGAAACGAACTCCCGGTAAGGCAAGACAGGGCCCCTGCTGACTTTGCCAGGAATCCCGCCTGACGAAGGAAAATTGGATTGAAGATACCTAAGCGTTTCTTCAGGGGAAACCCTTCTCTCGGATAGATCAAGATGCATACACATTAATTTATCAAGTTTGGCTTTAAGGTTTTCCATGCGGTCCCGGAGCAGGGGAAAACCCCTTCTGTACTTCCGGGCTAATTTGTAATAGTGTTCGGCGTTCTGGAAGGCATCCATGCGGGGTTTTAACTCGACAGTTATCTTACCACCCCTCAATAGATTGGGCAACTGGACCGATAGCCTTCCTTTTTGAACCAGATGGGGGAAGCTTAATAGGAGATCCCCTTTCTGTTTGCATTCTTCCCATTTACGGTATTCAGAAATTCTCTCACGAATAGAATCGATATGGTATTTTAAACCCTTGATCAGGTTATCCAGCCTGGTACGGCTCTGGTCTAAAAGCTTTTGTTCATGATGAGATAACAATTCATGTCCGGTGAAGGTCTTTAAGATTTCAAAAGCATCCTTTGAGCGTTGAATGATTTCCACGCCTTCCTGGCGGGGAATATATGGGAAAATAACATTGCCCAATTCGGTAAGCCCGATTGACCAATCCTCCTCATTGTTTAAGATGACGGATAAAATCGTTCTTAAAGATTTAAATAGTAGTTTTACATCCTCCTCATTCAATCGGTCGATGGATAATTGAGGAGGGAACTTTGCACGGACTGCAACTTCAATTGCGTTATATTCCGAAAGCCTGCAGAACTGCTGCAAGAAGTGAACTATATTATACTGTCCGGAAGAGATGTCCTCTTGAAACTGTGAAAGAGTAATAGAACAGGGATCCCGTCCGCGGAGAGGAGGGGGCAAATGATAGGTTAAACCGTTGAGTATTTGGCGGTAACGCGACCTATGGCTGGATACGTAACGACGGGCCTGCAATATTTTCTGATCCCCATCGAGCAGTATTAGATTATTATGGTAACCGGTCAATTCCATAACCAGGAAGCCCTCTGTATTCTGCCCCATCGTTTTAGTGATTTGAATGCTGACCTCTAAAACGCGGTCATTGCCAAGCTGCCGGACGCTATTTATTCGGGCATTCAGAATAGACTGAAAATCAGGATCACGGGTTCTTTCACCTTTTTCTATATCGTCGCTAAGGTAAAGGCAGTTAAACTCTACCGGCCGGTGCAAAAGGTGCAGATAAAGGCCTGAGTCAAACGAAATAATAGTCTTTCGATTATTGGAGTAACAAGCGGAGATTGTGTAACCGGTGATAGATTTATCCAGTTCGCTGGCGAGATATTTTATTGTGATTGTGTCCAGAAGCATATTTTGCCTTTAGTGTATATCATTGTGAAATTAATAGCGGAAATTAAGGTATGGGCCATGACAAAATCAGGAAGCGATGATCTTCATCATCTGATTGTGGATGTGGGGGTTTGCAGCGACTATTCGGTCTGTTTTAATGGTCCAGTCTTTGCCGTTGAAGCCGGAAATGATTCCCCCGGCGTTTTTGACCAGCAGGCTCCCTGCGGCCATATCCCAGGGTTTCAGTTTAAGTTCCCAGAATCCATCCAATCGCCCAGCCGCCACATAGGCAAGGTCTAACGCTGCGGATCCAGCCCTGCGCAGCCCCAAAGCCTGAACGGAAAATTTCATAAACAGGTCAAGATTGTTTTCGTTATCAGCGGTCAGATCATAGGGAAACCCGGTGGCAAGGAGGGAATCCATCAGGCGTTTTTGAGCCCCTACCCGGATTCGGTCGCCGTTCAGGAAGGAGTAACCATGCTCGGTGTAGAACATCTCGTCGCGCAGGGGATCGAAGATGACGCCAAGTATTATCTCCTGATCCAGGGCAAGTGCCAGGGATACCGCGAATACCGGGAAGCCATGGGCATAATTATTGGTGCCATCCAGGGGATCAACAATCCAGCAATAGCCCTTGCTGATTTCGTGGGTAAGGGTCTCTTCGGCCATGATACAATGTCCGGGATATTCCCTGCGGATCGCTTCAATAATGAGTTTTTCAGAAGCCAGATCGTATTCGGTCACCAGTTCCCGGCCATTTTTCAGTGATATATCCTTTTTCAGTGTAAATCCAGTTTTCAGGAGAGAACCGGCTTTTCGGGCAAGAGAAAGGGTGAATTTCAGATAATCATTCATCCGGTTGTTCCTTTTTAATCTGCGCTAATCTGAGTGCAAGGTCAATAGCTTCGATCATGCTGGAAGGGTCAGCCTGATCCTTCCCGGCAATATCGTATGCTGTGCCATGGTCCGGAGATGTTCTCCAGAAGGGAAGTCCCAAAGTTACGTTTACCCCTCTTTCAAATCCCAGCATTTTGAGGGGGATCAGGCCCTGATCATGGTACATTGCTATGACAGCGCTGTATTTGTGGAGATTGACGGGTGTGAAAAAGGAATCGGCAGGAAACGGACCCTGTACATCTATACCGTTTTGATTAGCTTGCTTTATTGCCTGGTCAATAACCACCTCCTCATTACCGATATTGTCCTCCTCCCCGCCATGAGGATTCAGCGCCAGGACCGCTATCGGTTTATGATAGAGCTTATTTTTATAGTAACTCAAGAATTCATGGGTAAGCTGTATCTTCTCCAGCACATTCTCCGAAGTAACAGCATGAGGTACATCCTTAAGGGGAATATGCACGGTTACCAGTGTAACGAGAAGCGGTTCCGCAATCAGCATCATTGCATAACGACTGATTCCGCTGCGTTGGGCGAGAAGGTCGGTATGACCGGGATACGGATGGCCGGCAATAAACCAGCCTGCTTTGTTAATAGGCGCAGTAACTATGGCATCAAGACGGCCGCTTAATGCCCAGTCGATCGCTGTGCTTACCGCAAGGTATGAGGATGAAGATCCTCTCGCTTCAACTTTACCCATTTGGATATGAGGAGGGGTATCTATCTCCTCAATGAGGACGGTGCCTGTTTGAATATAACGCCGGTAGAATTCATCAGCCCACCAATGCTCACCTGAAAGATCACGGATCAACTGGTCAGAAGAAAATAAAGTTATCCTTGAAGGATGGATTGGAGCGTAATTCAAAAAGGATTTACAGACGATCTCCAAACCTATTCCCGCAGGATCCCCCTGGGTTATCCCTAAATTTATTAAGTCTGTCATTTCAATAATAATACCTTGGTGATTTTTTCGTAATTGCCAGCCTGAAAGCGATAAAAATATATACCGGATGGTTGAGACTGGCTATTTGGACTATTGCCATCCCAAAAGAATTTGTAGTAACCAGGTGAAAGATACCCGTTATACAATGTATGCAAATGCTTCCCTAATATATCGAAGACATCCAGAGAAACATCTGCCCCCTCAGCTAATGATATCTTTATTTTGTTCGTCGAATTGAATGGGTTTGGATATACAGACTGAATTTCTGTGATCATCGGTTTTAGGGTAGATCCTGTAATATGGTCTAAAAATTCGAACTGGATAGTTGCAAAAAAAGTGGGAAAGTAAAAAGGTTCATCGAAATTAAGCAGGAGGTTCGAATCTTCGCAGGTGATGTAAAAATCGACATATTCGCTTTCTCCGAGGGGCAGTGTATTGGATAATTCTACTGCTGCATAACCCCGGCCCAGGTCAATGACAGGGGAAGGGTTGATTCTCAGGCTGGAATCATCGAACTCCTCATAAGCATATACTTCAAGTGTTGTAGAGAAGTCAACTAATTCGGTGTCGGCATCTACCAGGAAAAAGTACATTGAATCGCTGCCCCTGATGGTATCCGGAAAGAGGACCACCAGGGCGGCATAGATCCGGGCGGGAGTAACCCATGGGATAAACGATTCGGGGCCGGTAATAGTCATCAGGAAGTCCTCCGGTTCAGAATCGGAGATGCTTATAGAACCTCTGCCGTTTATTATTTCGATACTATCCGGATTCTCACCCAGTGGATAATAAAAAGAGCCATTGGGATTACTTTCCGAAACGGCCATGGAGAGATAACCGCTCCAGGAAGCGTTTAACTCGCCATAGGGGTCCAGAATCAGGATCGGGATCTCGAAAGCCTGGTTGACAAACACTATTGGCTCCTCGAATAGCATGACGTATATGATCCCTCCGCTATCGGGTGATAGGAATTGCAAATGGAGGTTTTCGGGTGGGACCAGGTCGCCTGTTGCAGAGATAGTAAGCAGACCGTCATCAGTTGCCCGGAGGCTGAAGTGCCCGATACCCTCGTTGATAAGGACATTTCCGCCGGGTGGCAATAATTCTGCGCTACCGTCCACAAAAATATTCACTTCACCGCTATAAGCAGGATCGATCCCGTAAGTAGCTATGTCAATAGCAGTGATACTCAGGTCATACCAGTAATCGGTTATGAAGTAACGTTCTTCGGGATAGACAAATTGATAATTGGTGGCTGGGCTGCCGCTTCCTTCCACAAAATTCACCAGGAATTCATCAGACTCCGCCAGGTTCCCCTGGTCGAACATCCCGATGTTTTCTACATCCGCAACCCGAATACTGAGCCTTTCCTCCTCGGAATCGGTAAGAAAAATATCTGCTTTGCCATTAATCAAACGAATATAGTAAGTTTCAAGGCAATTCCAGGAATGATCGCTAACCGGGTCATAAAGGGTGGCGCTGCCATTGGGAATGTTTTCAGTTACTTTTAGTTCTACATAACCGGTATAATTTGAATCAAGATTAAATCCGAAATCCACAGCGCTAATCTCCACAATTATGCTGTCTCCGGTCAGGGCAATCAGGGGGAGGTGCAGATCTAATTTGGTGGCCCTTCCGGGTGGATAGTAATAGAGGATATAATAGAATGGGGTTCCCAGGTATGGCTCACCCCGGGTTGATGGCAAAAATATGATACCGGATGAATCCGGTTCGGGATTAGTTACTGTAAAATTAGCCATACCAGCGGATAGTCTCTGCCAATCCGTGGGATCGATTGTGACCGATAAATCCCCGGTCAAATCTATCACGTCCACCATGACTTCGGTGGAATTATTGCTGATATCAGGGCCCCTTGATGAAAGAACCATGGATATCAGGGATTTTGTATGTCCGGCAGTACCACGCTGACCATTAAAACTTAACAAGACGAGGTCCGTTCCTACCTCCATACTGACGAATTCAAATGGGAAGGGCTCGGAATGCTCCAGGAGAAGGCTTGAATCGGAAGGGGTCGAAAGGGCTTGGAACTGAACAGATTCGGTCTCGATATTGGAGACCATAAACAGGCTCATACCGCTTATAATTGGAAGAAGAATGGCTGTGCCAGGTTCACCCCCGAATAAAGAATAAAGATATACTGAATAATTGGGAATGCTTTCAAAGAGAACCTGAGCGGTCACCGCGTCATACAAAACCGGATTGGTTTCGGATTCCAATCCATATCCGGGAACAACATTACTGTCATCGTCCACTATCTCCACGGTGAACATACGGTAAGGGTCATTAATATGTCCTTTGGCGGTTCCCCGGATGATCACTTGAGTGGCCAGGGTTCCCTGCTCGACGAAGCGAAGGGGGATAGCATTGGAAGGCTTCAATGTATCACCCACGCTATGAATGCTTATCAGTAACCATTCTGGTTCAGTATTATGGATGAATACGAAGGCTTCGCCTTCTGCGATAGGAATCTCCTCAATAGGAATAATTCCGGTGGGAGAAAAAGAAAATAGGGTAGCTGAGTTATTAGGATTCTCCTCCACGATCACGAGGTCAGCGGTACCATAGTATAGTGAGTCCGATTCCCCTCCTGGTTTTACAGCATCAACAACGAAAGGCAGATAACCCCCTGCCGGTCCGGATTGGAAAAATGAATAACCGGAAAAATAAGTAGCCTCCTCGAATGATTCGGAAGACTTTGTCGCGTTCGGTTTTAACTCCCGGTAAAATTCAAGGAACTGGTCGGAAATGCTTTCCCGCGAAGCTCCCGCCAGTTCAATAAAGAATAGGAGCATCAGAAT
>JAFGGQ010000099.1 GCA_016930435.1 bacterium | reverse complement strand
GAATAGGAGCATCAGAATAATAAATAATGCTTTCCTCGACATTGCGAATTCCTCCTATGCACGCTAAGAGATGATACATATTTTTACAGAGATATATTTTTATTTGACAAAATCAGATAATTATATATAAATTAAATCAGAATATAGTTGTAAGTCAAGAAAATTATAAGAACAATAAACCAGTATAAAATTTCATGGCAAAATACAAATTTCGGTTATTTTTAATTCTGATCATAGCTGTGAGTCTTATAACAGCAGGTGCTCAGGATGAGATTTCTCCTTCTGAAGTTATTCCTTCCGGGGAGCTTGATTCATCAGATATCGGTATAAAGAAAGTGGATCTTTTTGAAATTGTTCAGCCGGTCAACCTGTCTCAGCTTAATTCCAAATGTGCTGATTTTGCACCTTATATTATGGCAAGCGGTAACCTGATGTTTTTTTCTACATCCCGGACTGGTGGTAAAGGGGGAGAGGATATCTGGTTTGCCCGTAGCAGCGAACGGGGTTGGACCGACCCTCAGAATCTTGGAGTTCCCATCAATACAGGGGCGAACGAGGGTTCCCTGACCATTACCCCGGATGGGAATGAGATGTACTTCACGGTATGTGGCCGTGATGATTCTTATGGTGGATGCGATCTCTATTACTCCCGTCGGGAAAGGGGTGGCTGGACCGAACCGGTCAACCTGGGTATGACCATAAACAGCAGTTCCTGGGAAGCTCATCCCTCAATATCGCCGGACGGTAAGACACTTTATTTTGCCTCCCGGCAGTTCGATGGTTATGGAGGTATTGATATTTACTATTCGGTTAAAACCGGGGACGACTGGGCGCCGGCAAAAATGCTTGAATACCCGATCAATAATGCCAGGGACCAGACCTGTCCATTTATTCATTCGGATGGTAAGACTATGTATTTTTCCTCCAGCGGACACGGGGGACTGGGAGGCCTGGATGTCTTCAAAACCACCCTGGAAGAGAATGGCAAGTGGTCCTTACCGGTTAACCTGGGCTCCCCCCTCAATACCGCCCAGAACGATTACTTCCTGTCTATACCCGCGTCCGGGGAATTCGTTTACTTCGCTTCTGACCGGAAAGGTGGTTTCGGCAACAGCGATATCTACCGTGTTGGCCTGGAAGAAGCCCTTCAACCCAAGATCGTAGCCACGGTAGTAGGGAAAGTGATCGATAAGAACAGCAGCGAACCACTGGATGCTGAAGTTCTGGTGGAAAGATTATCCACAGGTGAAGAACTGGCGCATTTATCCACGAATCCGGAGACAGGGGAATACCTGGTAGTCCTTCCGGCAGGGGAACAGTATAGTGTTAGCGTCTCCGCTGAAGGTTATGTTTTTTCCACCAATACCTTCGAGATTCAGCCTGCAGAAGGGTACAAAGAGTTGCACTGGCAGTTCGAACTGCAACCAGTGGAAGTTGGCGAAAAGATAGTTATAAACAACATCTTCTTCGATTTCGATAAATCGGAGATAAAGCCTGAGTCGGAATCAGAACTGAATCGGGTAATCCAGTTATTTAATAAATATCCTAATCTCAAGATCGAGATTCAGGGATACGCAGACAGCGTTGGACATGAAGCCTATAATTTGTGGCTGTCCCAAACCAGAGCTGAAGCAGTAATGAATTATCTTCTTGACAAGGGCGTATCTCAGGACCGGCTTTCCGCACAGGGATTCGGAATCGCTAACCCTGTAGCACCCAACCTGACTGCGGAGGGAAGACGCCTGAACCGACGCACCGAATTCCATATAATCTCCAAATAATAAATCCCGGCTAATTCGATATTCCCTGAGATTACAATTCCACAACTAATTCCAAAATTTGAATTTGATTCTCGCTCTTGGGTAAATTGTCCTGATAACTCATTTGATTGGGGAAGAGAACTTTCGGTTCGCCTGATTTATGTTGATAGTCTCCTTTCTTGAAGCAGGGCAATTGAACAATCTGGTCCAACTTCAATTTAGTTTCAATCTGCTGGCGGAAAGGATAAAAAAAATCAAAAATTAGCAGGGATGTTTCAAAAAAAAACTTGCGATATTTCTATAGAAAAATAAATTGTAATTAGATTATAATTATTTAATAAGTATCTATATGATTATCTGGGTTTTTTGCTTCTGTTTAATTGAAAATACTATTAATAAAGGATAGAGTAAAATATAGATTACTATCCCTGATGCATAATGGGAATTATTTTCATTATAAGGGGATGACGTGTATCTATATTTTTGCAAAATTCTATGTGGTTAATACGATAATAAAATATTAAATTTATGATAAGAAGGGAAATGGGTGACCATGAATCAAAACAAAATACTGGTAGTAGAGGATGAAGAGGTTATCGCTTTTCACCTTGAAGAGCAGTTGAAAAGGTTAGGCTACTCAGTGGTAGGAGTTGTAAATTCAGGGGATGCAGCGATAGATATGGTGAAAAATCATCATCCTGATCTGGTGCTTATGGACATCGAAATGCCCGGTAATATCAATGGAATTGAAGCCGCCAGGGAAATCAAGGATCGATTTCAAATTCCGGTGATTTTTATGACTGCTTACGGAGATGACTATTATATAAATGAGGCCAAACTTGCCGAGCCCTTTGGATATCTGATCAAACCTTTCCGTGAGGATGATTTAAATGCTTCTATAATGATAGCTCTTTATAAAAATAAGGTGGATCAGAAACTACGGCACTCCGAGGAAAAATACCGTACCCTGGTTGAAAATGCTTTCGATGCCATATTTTCTTTTGATGGTGAAGGGCAGATAATTTTCTGGAATCAAGCAGCGGTCAATATGTTCGGATATTCTCCGGAGGAGATCAAAACTCAGTCTATTCACAAGTTAATCCGGGAAAGTGATGGAAAAAAGATCAAGTTTTTTAGGGACACCAAGCATAAAGATGACTCATTACCGGTAAATGAGGCATTGGGTTTTAATAAAGATGGCAGGGAATTTCCGGTAGAATATTCTATTTGCCAATGGGGTCATTCCAAAGATAAGGACTATATATGTATTATCAGGGATATATCTTCCTATAAGGATACCGAAATGGCATTATTGGAGAGTCAGGAATTGTTAGCTCAGAACAATGCCAGGCTAAACGAGAAAAATATCGCCCTGAAGGAGATTTTGAACCAGCTGGAAGAAGAGAAGAAGGAGCTTCGCAATCGAATCACCCAAAATGCCAATCGATTGATTTTGCCGCTCGTTAACCAGCTTATTGCTGAAAGTACTAAAGGGCTGAAGGCCAAGTTGAAAATCCTCCAGACCAATCTCAAAAACATAACATCCTCTTTCGGTATCTCTATTTCTGAAACTGAGTATAATCTGACGCAGCGGGAGATCGAGATCTGCAATTGTATTTCCAATGGAATGACTACCAGGGAGATCTCAAAGTTGTTGAATATTTCCAAGAGGACGGTGGATAATCACCGGAGCAATATTCGTAAGAAACTAAACCTTCTGAATAATAATACCGGTCTGCAGAACTATTTAGGCACGCTTTAGCCTGAAAAGTGAAAGAAGCATTGCTCCATGGGGAATTGGAGAACCGGGTTTTTTCCCGCAGGATGGCATTGGAAGATTCAATTATACATATACCTTGCTACACGCTGCCAATCTAAATGTGGTTTATGTACGAATTAGTCGCAAAATATTGTATTTATCTTTCGCTATTCCACTTCATGTTTGTTTCACTTCGCCCCTTCAGGGCTTATATGATTTGTTCTGTTGACACCCGGGGCGTTGCCCCGGTTTATACGAAATTACCCCTTCGGGTAATCACTATTGATTTACCTTGTTATATAATCCCATAGGGGATCATGTGAAATTAGCCCATCAATCAAATAGCAGATTGGAGCATTCTTCTCACAATGGGTGTGGAAGTGCCGCTATTATTTATTTCTGCTTTACTCTGATATTGATATACCACCTTTCGTCGATTTGAAAGCAGAAATGGAACTGGCCGGTTTTCGGGGTATCAATCTCCTGAAATGCCTGATCTGAGGAAATTCGTTTTAATTCTACTGCATACCGTTTAAGGGAATACTTTTGGAGCTTTTTCTCTTTATCAATAAATTCCTTTAACTTACTCATGAATATCTGAAGCTGATTATCCTGCTGGGTTGCAAGATCAACCAGGAACCTGGCACTGGGGAAGGCGATCAGGCTCGGGAAATTTTTATGGATCTCTTTGAGCAGTGATGTCGCGATAACCCGGGAACCACGATCGAATACCCGGACATTATGGTGATTCTCCAGAATATCATCAAGATCCTCCGAGGCCATTTCATTGGGAGTTAAAAGGTAAAGCTTGATGGCTACAGTATTGAAAGCGCAGATCTCCCAAGATATGGAAACGAGATAGGGTTTGATCCTCATATCATTTAACAGCTCTTTTATGCGGTCCTGAGAATTATCAGGGAATAACGCGAACAGGGAAAATGTTTTTGGAGAAAATGTGATCGGCAGAAAGATTGCCTGGGGCTTGCCCGATTCCCTTACCTCTTTTAAAAATTGAGGGTAATAAGTCTTCAGGTAAACATCGAACCGGGTATAATCGACCAAGTAGTTTTTTTGTATATTCGATAGTATTTGATGTTTGAGTTCCTGAAGCTCGTTTTCGGATAATTGTTCGCCTTCTTTTCCCTTGAACTCAATATGAATGACCAGGACATTATCGGGTTGCTTCCTGAAAAAGAATTGTTTGACATAGCTTATTGTACATTCCCTGAATTTATTTATCTGATCCAGGAAAAAACCGGCATCGACATCCCTGGTAGCTATGTGAATAACGCTGTTTAGTTCGGCGCAGTCAGTATTGTTATAAAGTTCGATAAAGGGAATCGAAGATTGCGGTAATCCTTCTATTCCGATCTTGATGTTAAGCATTATCTCCCGGGCTAAGTTATGCGGTCCCCTGTCATACAGATATTCAGGAGTCCTGTGCAGAAAGAACCTTTCCGATTCAACCCGAATATATTCAGGATCATAGGGTAGAGATGACAACTGCAATAGTACATTACGGAAAAGGTCCAGACGCCGGGGCAGGTCCGAGGCGGCTATCACCCTTTGGGCAAAGTGGATATTCTCGATCAAGTAATTGAGCTTATTCATTAATGATCGTTCTATTTCCTGATTGCTGCGGATATCCCTGGATAAAACTTCAAAAGTAAATACTGCATTATCTTTAAATTCGCCTCCCGAAGCCTTCATGTAAACAAGATAACCATCTTTAAATTCAGAACGGATATAAGCGGACAGGGGCTCTGATATCCCGGGAATCTCCTCTATCTGCAGTGAGATTATCCTTTTATTTCCCGTCTTCTCGATTTTTATATTCAAGTTGCTATCATTCGATTTCATTTTAAATCCCCTTGCGGCATCTTAATAGATTAAACGCCATAAGTGTAATATACTGAAGGTATATTTTAAAAAAAATCACAGTAAAAAAATTAATTAGTAATATATTCATTTTCTGGGTTTAAGCAAGTCCTAAAAATAGAAAAAGTGAATAATATTAAGTAGAGGGTTTCAGGTTCCCCAAGATAACTGGTTAATTATTCGCGTTTTCTGAATACATTGATCAGAAGGCTGTCCGCTGTATGAGAACAAGGCCGGGGTTTTAATTTTAAGGTTTATGTAAGAAAAAGTTTCATACTTGTTATTACCATATTGAAAAATAAGGATCATGTGCAAATTAGTTGCAAAAATAAAGTACTAAGGATATTATTTCAAGTAAATTAAACAAATGGATGACTGGATGCTTGGATGGCTGGAAAAACGTCACTAAAATCTTGTAAAAACCTTGATCAATAAAAATAGATATAAAGAAATACCTTAAATTCTTAACAAGAACAATCATCACTCAACAATACAGGAGAGCAACCATCCATTAATTAAGTGGCAGTTATAGTAAATTTCAAATAATACCATGCAACTAAATTGCATATGAACCAAAAATAATAATTAAACTCTGTATAAGATCACTCAGGATAACATCTGCTTTAAAGAACACGGGGAGACAACCGATCGGTAAATCTGATATTGTACAGATATTATTTAGACGGAATACCAATTTAATTACCGGGATGAATCGCTCTATCCCTTAATATAATTGATTATCCGCACTTTTCCATTGACAAATCAGGATCTCTCTATATATTGTCAACCAACGATGATTACTTAACGGTTTACCTTTAGTAAGAATTAGATGGCATTAGATTCAACGGAGGCATTGTGAAAAGCTACTTTGAAGAAATTAACAAGTACTATAAAGGTATTGTGAATCCAAATAATCACAATATAAATGATCAGCTAGAATTTGATGATTTAATCAATGACAAGCTGTTTGAACGAATTTCTGAAATCAAAAAATATTTTGACCTGAATAAATATGAATTGGAAATATTGAAAATCGCGTTCTGCTGGACTTATTTCCGTAATTCTAATCATATATCCGATATCATTAAGATACTCAAGCATATATTCAATAAAGAAGACGCCTTCTTTCTGAAATTCTTTGCCGATGATAGTGCGCTGGTTCAGAACGGTATCCTGGTTAAAGAAAAAGGGTTTGCATTCAGCTTTAGGCTTTCAGAAAAGGTTATCGAATGGGTACTGTTCGAAAATAGGGGGATATTCAAAGAAAAATTGAATCATAATAAGGCGAAGACTGAAATGGGGAAGACTGAGACGATTTCGGTCAATAGAATTTATAATTATTTAAAGAAAAATGTGATTGGTCAGGATAGTGTACTGAAAATGGTCTCAGTGGAGTTCGCTAATCATTACCTGAGGAGCAATACCCGCGATGAAATCTCCCCGCAAAAGAGCAATCTGTTTTTTGTGGGACCTACCGGATGCGGAAAAACCTATATCTTGAAATTACTGGAAGGCTATTTGGGGATACCGGTCCTTATATTAGATGCCAATGAATTTTCGGAGACCGGTTATGTTGGCCGGGATGTTCATGAGATTATTCCTGAGCTCTATAAGCTGACGAAGGGGAACATTGACCTTGCCGAAAAGGCGGTTATTTATATTGATGAAATTGACAAGATAGGCTGTAAGTCCTCGCATTTTGGTCATTTCAGCAACAGGGATGTTTCGGGTAGAAGTGTTCAGGAAGAGCTGTTAACCATAATCGATGGCACTAAGCAAAGGAGTGATTATTCTCAATGGTCAAATTCCCGCTATCCCGGAAAAGTGGTGGATACTTCCAGGATTCTGTTCATCGCAGGTGGAGCATTCTCCGACATGAGCCTAATTGGCGATAATAAGCAAAAATCCAGGATTGGTTATGAATGTCATGATGATACATCACATTCCGGGGTTAGGTTCACTACTGCTGATCTTGTCAATTATGGGATAATCCCTGAGTTTCTGGGAAGATTTGGCATGATACTTCAGTTTAACAGGTTGTCAACGGATAATCTGAAAGCCATTCTGACCAATCCCCACTGCCCGGTGATCAGTGAATATCAGAAACTTGCGGAATCATATAACCTGCAGCTGGAGTTTACCGAAGAAGCCCTGGAGTACATTGCAATTCAGGCAAGCCTCTATAATACCGGCGCCCGTGCATTAAGAAGGGTCATTAACGATATCATTTATCCCGAATTCTTCAAGGGTGCTTATAGAATCAAGCCTAAAAGACTGGTCATCGATCTGGAATATCTGTCAGAAAATAATGACGGGAAAAGAACTAAGAATAATGGACTAAAATACTGTTCCAATAATATTTCAAGTAAGGCAAAAGGAGGATATTAAGATGAATAAAAGGCGGATACTCAACAGGGGAGAACCCGGTAAGGAACCCAATGCTGATACGGACAGGGCCCATAAAAATGAACCGGAACTGGTAACCAAATCGGTTATAGCCAAGGACACCGGTGTGAATCCGGTCACGGTTCTCTATTATGTTGAGCAGAAATTGATCAAGCCAAAGGTAACCAGGGATTCCGGTTATCAATATTTCGACCGTCAGGAGACGGTAAGCAAGATCAATCTGATTAGGGACCTGAATAAATTCGGCCTTAAATTGGATGAGATAGTACAATTGTTCAAGGAGAAGGAAAAGCAGCATCAGGAGGTAGAGAAGGAGAAGGAGACCATTCCGCACCGGAAGTTTTTGACCCTTGGTGATTTTGCCAGGATTGAAGTGGGCCCGGAGATCCGTCTGTCATGGTTGACTCCCGAGCCCAAAGAACGTCTCGTGGTTAACCGGAGACTCATCTTCGAAGATTTCGAGAATTTCTTCCGCTATCTCAAACCGAAATACGAACGCTATATAGCTAAAAAACACATCATCAACAAGGGAGATATACTTATCCCCCTGAGGGGCGGTACAAGGTTCGGCACAAAGATACTGATAGCTGACAGTGAGCTTGAGGGGGCAATCTACGACCGTAGTGTGGCAAAGTTGATCTATACCGATAGAGTAGTATCTCCGGAATTTCTTAAGCTTTACCTGGAATATACGCACCTTGGCAGAAGGCAACTGGAAATGCTTAAGCACGGGCGATTTATATTGTTGATCCATCCCTCCGAACTGATGAAACTGGAAATACCCCTGCTGACCGAAGGGGAAGAAGCCAAGGTACAGGCTTTGTACAAGCAGAAATTTCTGGCAATTAATAAGTATAAGAGCGAGATCAGCGAGCTTGAGAAGGGACTTAAAAAAGGAATGGATGAACTGCTGAAATAAATAGATCAACGTTTCACTACTGACGAAAAACAGACAAATGAAATAGCAGAAGCATTATGTTTTAAAATCGATGAAAGAGAACTTTTTGTAGGACGTATGCAAATTTTATTCCGGAGTATATATTCTAATATCCTGTTTTTCGATATTTCAGGCATTATAGATAATTGCAACTGCATAAAACGGGCGTAGTATATGTGATTCAGAGCAAATTGCCCCAAAAAGCTCCTGATTCGTTTCAGAATATATCCAAAATCGTGGGTTACGTCATATTGAAAAATTCATATTTCTAATTTTCCTAATTATTTAGATTGAAATTAATTTTTTTTCATTTACTTTAGTTATTTATGAAAATTAAATTTAATAATAGAATTTAATTTGATATTTTGGAATATTAATAAATATCTGAAAAAAAATTCACGATTTTAATAATATTGAGGAGCAAAGATGTGGAATAAAATAAATCTTGGTTTGATCATCATTTTAATTGCGGGAGCGTTCTTATTGGTTAACGCGGACTGGTATCCCCTTGAAGGAGGACAGCCGAATTCCCAACCGGTTCTGGATATTCTTAACTCCACCCCGATGATGTTTTCAGCGCAACTTCTTTTCGGGGGGTTCGAATACAGGGAAACTGTTGTTTCCGGGGGTACCTTTCTGGAGGCGGAAATCCCTGGTTGCAGTTACAGTATTACTCAGGGTGCTCCCCGATTGCCCGTTTACCGGCAATTACTGGAGATACCCTCAGAATGTGAGTTGAATTGGCAGGTAGTATCTGTTCAGTATCAGCAGATCTCCTTATCCCAGTTGGGAATGGCGGAAAGGGTATTTCCCCTGCAGCCTTCAGTTCCCAAAATTCCCGGTGCCGAAAAGGATATAAAGTTCATCATCGACGAAAAGGCCTATAACAATGATGATTATTCACCTTCTGATTTTATCAGTGTGGCTAAAGGGGGAATCATGCGAGGTCATCACCTTGCCAGACTGGAGATTGCCCCGATAAAATATAACCCTGTTCAGAAGAAATTAATAGTGCTCACCAGCATAACCTTTAATATCGATTTCCAGAAGTCTTCCTCTGGCCCGGTTGAAATCATCCCGGAGCGATATTACAATCCCTATTTCGATTATCTCCTTGAGCGGACGGTAATTAATTACGCTGCATTTGAACCATTGGCTGTTCCCGATATCCCGGCAGGCCTACTGATTATTACCACCACCACTTTTGAGCCTGGAATGCAGCCCTATGTAGAATGGAAAACCCAAAAGGGATATTATGTAACTTTGGCGACCACGGCTACTATTGGGGGTTCATCCACTGCTTTGGTTAAAAATTATATTCAGAATGCTTATGATAGCTGGACTATCCCGCCATCATTTGTCCTCATCGTGGGTGATGTCGAGTATGTGAATTGTCATACCGGCACCCAGGCCGATAATCCTCCTACCGATCTCTATTATGCTACCCTGGAGGGTAGTGATTATTTCCCGGATGTTGGTATCGGCCGGTTCTCCGTTAATAGTCTGGCCCAAACCCAAGCTATAGTTTCAAAGATAGTTGGCTACGAGACCAATTATTATCCTTCAGGTTCGGGTTTTCTGGATAACGCTTATTTTATGGCTTCCAATGACGGTTCCTTTCATGGCGTTGCGGAGGCTACTAACAATTATTGTATTTCAGTAAGCCGGTCTGCCGGAATGACCTGTGATTCCCTTTATTATTATTATGGTTCCGGAACCGCGGTAGCCACGGCGATCAACAATGGCCGGACCATAGCTGTCTATACCGGACATGGTTCTGAAACTGCCTGGGGAGGACCTCCTTTCTCCCAGGCAAATGTGAATTCACTCACCAACTCGAACCGCTATCCACTAATCTGCAGTCATGCCTGCCTCACCGGTGATATAGCCCATTCCTCTGAATGTTTCGGGGAGACCTGGATCAGGGCTTCTAACAAGGGCGCTGCTAATTTCTGGGGCTCATCGGTTACATCCCTCTGGGATGAAGACGATATTCTCCAGCGACGCTTCTTTGATGGAGTATTCTCACAGCATATCACATGGCTCTCCGGGATGTGTGATTATGCCAAACTTCAGCTTTACAATGCTTATGGCGGGGGTGGATATACCCACCGCTACTATGAAATGTACAATATTCTCGGTGATCCCACATTCGATCTTTATACCGCCATCCCGCAGGAAATGGTAGTGAATTATCCAAGTTCCATCTATACGGGCCCTCAGACTTTGGATATAACGGTAAGTACTGCCTCGGCGATGGCTCCAATACAGGATGCGCTGGTATGCGGCTACAAAGCGGGTGATACTCAGGGGGTTGCTTACAGTAATGCATCAGGTCATGCCCTGGTAAATGTTGAGCCAACTACTGCCGGGCAGTTGATACTCACCGTTTCAAAGCATAATTACCAGGCTTTTCAATGTACTATCACTGTAGCAAGCATGGGAGCCGCTTCGCTGATCCGGCCCTTTGACAATGCCAAGATTGGCCAGGCAGGCAGTTCTCCCACTCCTACTCTGGTTTGGGATGTCCCCGATAATCCGGGCGGAGGAAGCTTTCATTTCAAGGTAGAATGGGACAACGATGCTGATTTTTCATCACCGCTTGCCACAATTGAAAGCCGAACCAATACCGCCGGTTTTACTCCGGCTCCGCCAATACCGGAAGGTACTGGGGTGTGCGCCTATGTAGTGAACAGCCAGGGCGAGGGCGCCCTGACCAATGGCCAGACCTATTGGTGGCGGGTCGCTCCCTACAGCACCCTCTCCGGTACTTACGGCCCCTGGTCCGATTCATTCAGCTTCACCATCGACAATAGCTATTCAAATTTCGCCTGGCATCAGACAACCGATGAACAATTCGACAGGGATATTATGACCGACACCGAGACCTATGGGAGCGACCAGGTCAGGTTGCAGGGTGGAGTATCCGGCACTGCTGGTGTGGACCCCTCTTGCGCGGACGCTTATTACACTTATGGCGCAAACTACGAATTTTACAGCCTCTGGACCATTCCGGGTTCCGGTACAGTTACGGTTACCAGGATCTGGATCTACGACGGAAATGCTTCTATTGACCCGGGAGATCAGATACATATTGCCTTATATCAGAACGGGAGCGGTTACGGAATGATAGCGGGTTCTCAGGCATTGGTTACAGGCGCCGATGCGGTAGGATGGATCGGTGCGGATGTTACCACTCCCTTTGAAATTACACTTGGTTCCAGTTACTGGGTCGGGATTGCGCCTACGAGCGGTTCTTTTTACCGGATTTACCGGGATGAAAACTCAAACTGCAGCGGTTATCCACCGAATGGGGTGGGCAGTTATTACCAAAGCTCCAATAACACCCTTGATAGCAATGTTCCTACCGGAGCGAGCCAATCTGACCATAAATACATTATTCCAGGGATCTCTTACGAGAGCGGGAGTGAAACCGGAACCATTGTCTCTCAGACGATTAATCATTCCTGGGTGTTCGGTTCCGTGGGTTGGGATGAACTCCTTTTCAGCGACAACGAGACTACCGGGGATATAAAATATTCTATCCAGTACTGGGATGGTGATAGCTGGGAGAATAGTACGGTGGTCAACCAGGATGTTTCGCCGGTTGACCTGAATGCCCTGAATCCGGCTACTTATGGAATAATCAGGATACTGGGCGATTTTTCAGATGTGGGGGGTTCACCATACCTTCAGGATTGGACAGTTACATGGCGCTTTCAACAACTGATGCCCATTACCATAGTAACCAGCGGCCTGAACGCATCGTATCCTGCCCAGATAAATTATGTGGATGACAGCGGACCTCAAACAGCCAGCACTTTTGGAACCTGGGAAGATTCCTGCCAGGTGGGGACCGTGGTTTCCATAGAGCAACCCGTGCCCGGCGCTTCCAATGTCAGATATGCCACCCAGGATTCCACCTCATGGACCGTCAGCGGCGCGGATACCTTTTATGTGGATTATACCGAACAGTACCAGATTACCATTGAACCGCAGGTTGCTCCGGGTGGGCTGGCCTTGAATGATACCAACCAGGCAGTTGTTACCCGGCAGGTCTTTGGCGCAAGCGCTCCGGAATTCTTCTACGAAACCTGGACACGCTGGCTGGATAGCGGAAGTAACCTGACTGTCAGCGGCTACACTCAGGCTACTACCTCATTCCAGGGATGGCGGGAGAATGCGGCTGGCGAAGACCTTAATTATACCGTGGATACACCAGGAGAAACCTACATCATCACTTATTACCACCAATATTATCCCCATATTACCTTATTGGGTACGGATGCCGCTCATCCGGTTCAAACCATTAACCACGTTCAATTCGGAGCTTCCCATCTTGAGGGGGGATTATTCGGAGAATGGTATGAGTGGACCGACAGGGGGAGCGAGTTAACCTTTAGCGATACTACGCTCAGCAGCCCTCCCCGGGTAGCCCTGGATACCACTTCCTGGACGGTGTTTTCCGCTTTCCGGGATACTATCGTATATGCTGCTTACAGCAATGTAACCGTGCAGACCAGTTTTGGCGGTGATTCTGTTACAGTGGATGGTATCGCTTATCCCTCACCATATAATGCAACCTGGGCACCGGGGAGCCAACATATCATAGAAGTTGATTCATTCTGCTATCTTTCCGAAGGGGAACGGTACCAGTTTACATCCTGGAGCGACTATGCCGGCATTGTGGATACTGTGGTTGCTTACGGGGATACTACGCTTACCGCGGAATATATCCATCAATACCGGCTGCAGGTTTTCAATCCCGGTGGTTATGATAGCCCTGTCCCCGGGGAGGGGGATCACTGGTTTTCACCGGGCTGTCCGATAGGAGGATTCGTAACCTCCCCGGATGATACGATGTACTGTATCGGATATTATGGTACGGGTTCGGCTCCGGACAGCGCTTTTGAGACCAACTTTAACTTCATGCTTGAGGAACCTTCTTCTATTCAATGGCGCTGGGTAGGAGCCAGCAGCATGGTTCAATTAGTAGTATATTCACGTTACGGAGACCCCCATCCCTCAGACACTACCCTTTTCCCAGCCGGAATGAATATAGTAGTATATGTGGATGATTCCGCGTATGGAGATGGCCGCTGGCAGTATTGCACCGGTTGGTGGGCGGATGGTTCCGCTCCCCCGGCTGGGGATACCTCCAGTTTCAATTTTACCATTACTGAAAATACGTCTATTGTCTGGCAATGGGATATTTTCCTTCAGTTCCCCCTGATTATTCACAGTGAAGGTGGCTATGGTCCGGTGATCCCAGGCGAGGGAATTCACTGGTACAGCAGCGGGGACAGTGTTACAGGTCATGCGGATTCACCGGATATCACCATGTATTGTGTGGGTTATACTGGTACCGGCTCGGCACCATCGGGAACGGAAACCGAATTTGACTTCCTCATTTTTAGCCCCTCCAGTATAACCTGGCATTGGGAATCCGGGGCTGGCGGGGTGGTTAGTCTCACCGTTTACTCGGAATACGGAAATCCACATCCAGCAGGGGAAACCGTCCATTATTTTCCTGAAGGCACTAATATTTACTCATGGGTGTCTGATTCGGTCTTCGAAGGGGGAACATGGCATTATTGCACCGGCTGGATTGGTTACGGTTCAGTGCCCCCGAACGGGGATTCCAACCTGGTAGATTTTATACTGACCGAAAACAGCGTAATTGTCTGGCAGTGGGCCGGTTTGATCCGTTTCCCATTCATGGTCAGCAATCCCGGCGGCCCGTCAGCCATCGTCCCCCCGGAAGGGATACACTGGTATGATGAAGGCGCTCTGGTTGAAGGTTACGCACTTTCACCCGATGATACGATGTACTGTATTGGTTATTATGGCTGGGGTTCGCTTCCCGACAGTTCATCGGAAAACTGGTTTGAATTCAACCTGAATGAGCCCACAATTCTGGAATGGCGCTGGTCGTCCGGCGCAGGCGGAGTGGTTGAACTCGTTGTATATTCACCATTTGGATCACCCCATCCGGAAGGAACGCTGATCTACCCCATTGGGACAAATGTTTATGCTTATATACAGGACTCCGTTTTTACGGACTCCTTGTGGCATTATTGCACCGGGTGGTTGGGGTACGGTTCCGTACCCCCGACAGGAAGCAGTAATGAGCTCGGTTTCGTTATCACCGAAAATAGCGTAATGCTCTGGTTATGGGATGAAATTGAAAGGTATCCGTTTATTGTATTAAATCCAGGGGGTTGGGGCCTTCCAGATCCTGGTGAGGGTATTCACTGGTATGAGACGGGAGCTGAGGTGACCGGAAGCAATGTGGGTGTTGATGACACCATGTATTGTTTTGGTTATCAAGGCTGGGGGGCTCTTGATAGCGCTTATGAGCTTAGTTTCGACTTTATTATTGACCGGATTTCCGGCGTTGAATGGGTTTGGATAGGGGAGAGTGAAGTGCTTCAACTGGAGGTTGTATCCGAATATGGTGTTCCGGACCCCCCTGAGGGGCTCTATTACTATGCGCCGGGAACACCGATAACCGCCTGGGTCAATGATAGCATTATCCTGCCCGGAGAACGGCATGTATGCCTGGGATGGAGCGGGTCAGGCTCTATCCCGTCAATCGGTGATTCATCAATAGTCAGCTTCATAATTGAGGAGAATTCCACGCTCACCTGGTTATGGTTCACCGAATATTATATCTCTTTAACATATTCACGCACGGACAGCCTGGTCCCCTGGCAGATAGGTGAAGGCTGGTATGAAGAGGGAACCTGGGCTTCGATCGTTACCCAATCTACGGTTCCTGGTCCGGAATGGGATTACACCTTTGCATTCTGGCATTCCGGGCTGCCCATTCTGGATTCCACCGATGCCAGTACCTCAGTACTTGTAGCTAACTCATGTAGCATCGATGCCGAATATATGCAGCAGGTACTCTGCACTATTTATAAGGATCCAGCTCATACTGCCGGAAATATCGTAGTCGATGGGGTACCTATCGCCGGTGTGTCTAATGTAACCGTAGCCTGGAGAGAAGGGAGCATACATACGATCGGTGTAAGCACCCATGATTCAACCGCGCTTGTGATGTTTAATTTTTCGCATTGGGATATCGGGGACACTACGGCAACTATTACCGTAGGGCCGGTTTTCGGGGATACTGTTTTCACAGCATTCTATGACCGTATGTTTTTTTGCACGATTCAGAAGGACCCGCCGGAAACCCTTGGTTGGCTGGAAGTGGATCGAACCCGCTGGTTCCGGGAGGAATCCGCAGAACGCTCCTTCTGGTGGGAAGAGGGGAGTTATCATGAGGTAGATGTCAGTTTCAGGGATACTACCGCTTGGGAGTTTTACCGGTTTAAAGAATGGGAGAATGCCGATGTCAATTCATACCGGGATATAGGACCCATTACCGGGCCATCCACTTATACCGCATACTACAATGCCAAGTATCGGATGACCATAAAAAAGCAGCCTTTTCAGGACCTGGGATGGATCTCGGTGAATGGTACAGTTCATGATGGAATTTTCTTCCTGATAATGTGGGCTTGGAAGGACTCCACATACGAAATAATGGTCAGCGATCCTGATTCTATAGGCGATACCATGTACACTTTTTTACACTGGGACGACAGCATTTCCAGTCCGGCCTTCACTACCTCGCCGGTTCTGGGTCCCTCGGATTATACCGCTTATTATCGTACAAGGTATCGTTGTAATGTCAGTAAATTACCCCCGGAGCCGTTCGGCTGGCTGGAGGTGGACACTATTCATATTGAAGGCGCAGCTTCAGCGAGCCATGATTTCTGGTTGGCAGAGGACAGTGTCTATATTATTCGGACCAGTTCTCCGGACTATGTGGATACCTCTGATTGTGAACGCTATAAATTTCTATTCTGGGAGGACAGCAGCCCGGTGTCTATGCGGATGGTAGGCCCGATCAGGAGTCCACGGAACTTTACAGCAACTTATCAGAAGCAGTATCTGATTACCATCGCCAAGGCTCCCGCCGAGAGTTTGGGTTGGATTTCTGTGGGGGGTTCAGCCTATAATAATGTATCCGAGATTAGTTTTTGGGGTTTCGAAGGATCGGTTTATAATGTGGAGGTCAGTCAGTATGATGTGGGGGAATTTGAAGCCTGGGAGTTCTATGAATGGACCGATTCCCGGGATCCTGCATACCGGACCATCGATCCACTGAATAGATGTACTACTTATGTAGCGCTGTATAACCCGGTCACCCTGGAGATCAGTCTGGACCATGACTGGTGGGATATCGGCCTTATAGGTCTGTTCGAGACGGTTACCATGGAGGATCGGGAGGTCGTCGTCATCTCCAATGAAACGGTTTTACCGGTGGATCTGGGTTTGCGGTTCGATACGGTTATCGATACCTTGACCGGTGATACGGTTGCCTGGTCAGCGGCTTACCTGCCCAGTGAGGATCAATTTGTATTGAAGGCTATCTTTAACGATTTCGGGGTGCCGCCGACATCCTTTCATCAGGTTCGCGATCTTGTCGGAGCAAGTTTAAGGTGGGCTACCGAAGGGGATGATGGCATTTACGGACCGGGAGGTACAAACCTATCTTCGGGCACTAATGAGAACCTTTGGTTCCAGTTCAATGCCCCCACGGAATCTTCAATCTATGTCACTCCCCTTGAGATATTGGTAACCGTGATGGTGAAGATCCACTTATACTAAATAGTGCATTACTTTCGGTTAGAACCTGAATCTATAGGGCATTAGTGCCAGTGGTTCATTCTCGGGATAAAGAGATGTTTCCCAGAGCAGATTCAGTATGTCCTGCTGGTCGGGGTTGAAGATAAAGCCCCTCATCCAGGTTTTTATTCCCAGATTAAACTTAAACTGAAACCCGCCTTTCTTTTTGGGGAATTCCACCAGCTTTATTTTTTCCTGGAGGGGTACACCGATCAATTTTTTAGCTACATTAATAGCGTCCATAAACCCGCCCGTGCGGTCGATCAGCTTCAATTCAGCGGCCTGGTTGCCTGTCCACACCCGTCCCTGTGCGAGTACTTCAAGGTCTTCATAGGCCATTTCACGATCGGCGGCAGCCTTGGAAACGAAGTCATTATAAATTTCTTCAAGGTAAGCAGTTAAAATTCCACGTTCTTCGGTAGAAAGGTTTTTATAATCGGAGAACATCCCTGCATGTTTTCCCCGGGAGATGGATTGCTTGGTTATTCCAAGTTTGTTGTATAGTCCTTTTAGATTGGGTTGTCCGAAGATAACCCCGATAGAACCGGTAATGGAAGATGGGTCGGCCAGGATAGAATCAGCAGCCATGGAAATGTAATAGCCTCCTGAAGCCGCAACGCCGCCCATTGTCACTACCACTGGTTTCTTTTCCCTGGCCTTGTTCATGGCGTCCCAGATTATATCCGAGGCCAGAGCTGATCCGCCGCCGCTTTCCACACGCATTATAATAGCTTCGATTTCATCATCTTCGGCAGCTTCCAATATGCCTCTGGATAAGGTAGCGGAGCCGATTGATTGACGGCCACCGAATGGGGATGATTCACTTTTGCCAGTATGAATGCCTCCTAATGCATAGAGGATCGCTACCTTCTTGTCACCACCCTTTTTGGATTGAGTACTGCTTATATAATCCTTCATACTTACAAGGTTTTTTTCCTCATCAAGTTCCAGCATTTCCTTGAATTCACGGTAGTAAAGCAGGCTGTCAACAAACCCCATTTTTACCAGCTCCTGACCGTTAAGAATGGCTTTATCCATTGCCGCGTTGATTTTCTCCCGATCGTAATCAGGGTTTATGGCCTCCATGTGTGATAATAGGTTGGCCATCAGATCGTCCAGGATAGAATTGTAAACCTCCCGGGTGGGTGCCGTAAAGGTATCATCTGTGAATATCTCCATAGCCCCTTTGTATTTCCCCATCTGAATGACATTCCAGCTGACCCCTAACTTATCCATGGCGTTTTTGAGAAATAATCCCTCGATATTGAAACCGGGCATTATTGCGCTTCCGGTAGGTACCAGATAGACTTTATCAGCGACGGAAGTGAGATGCAAAGACCTTAGAGATACCGATTCAAGAAAAGCGATTATTTCCTTGCCGTTAGCCTTGAATTCGGCGAGTGAATTTAGTATTTCCTCCGCTTGGGACATGGAAACTGCACACGCACCTGGTTCAAGAATAATACCCTTTATCCTGCTATCTTCACCCGCATTTTTAATGGAGGTTAAAAGGTCCAGAAAGTTGGGTCCTTTCCTGAAGGTAAATCCCTCAAAGCTATAGGAGCTTTTTTCGGGGATAGATTCAGACAAATCCAGCTTTACGTAACTTTCTTCCTTGATCTTTACCGAGGTTTCCAGGTTACCCATATTTTTTATTCCCCAATGCATCAGGAATAGCCCTCCTGCAAAGACAACAATTAATATCAGAATGATAATAAGAACCCACTTTTTCATCGAAAACCTCCTGAATTTAGATTATTCTT
>JAFGGQ010000098.1 GCA_016930435.1 bacterium | reverse complement strand
TTTGTTCAATTCGTAATACTCATAAATACATGTTCATCAAATATATAACTTACATTCAACATTATAGACTGCATTTTACGGGTTTAAGAGGATAAGAAAGCCCTTATCATATCCCCCTGTATCTAAGATTGTATTCCCTGATGGAATAAAAAACCCCCGAACCATTGCTGGTCCGGGGGTTTTTAAGGCTATATTAAGCTCTTTTTACCAACGCTTGTTGTCGTTTTCCTTGCGCGGCCGGGCTTCGTTAACCTTGATGGTTCTTCCCTTAAGGTCATAACCATTCAGGCTTTCGATAGCTGCTTTTGCTTCTGCCTCATTAGGCATCTCAATAAAAGCAAATCCCTTGGACCTGCCTGTTTGGTTATCGGTAATCATACGTACCTCTTCAACAGTACCATACTTACCGAATTCCTCTTTGAGATCGCTTTCCTGAACAGCGTAGTCCAGATTACCTGCGTAGATGTTCATACATCCATCCTTTTTTTGCCGGGAACATTGTTTAATCGAAATTGTCCTTCCACGGCAAAAAAGGGAACAAATCGATCGTCTGCTTGGGTTAAGCTGCAGAGAAGCTTATTGAATTATCGACGCTAAAGATACAATATAAATTTAATAAGGCAAGGAAAAAATTAATAATTATTAAAAATTTAGCCGATTTTTATATAATTTGAATGCCTTTCTCATTTTACAAACATAAAAATGAGTCTCCAAGGAAGATGGTATTATCCGTTCCGTTACTGTGGGGTTGCTATTCTTAAGCTACCTGCTATGGTTAATGCAAATTGCTTAGTTACCAACTTCGTGTAAAACCACTCAAGATAAAACCTCCTTTAAAGAACACGGGGAAACGACCCCGGGCTTGTTTATGAGTATTGCAACCAGATTGCATATAATCCTTATTAAAAATGGGTTGACACTATAAGGTAAGTTGCTATTTTTTATTTAACCAGTAACAAAAGGACTTTAAATGCCCTCTGAAGTTATCCTTAAAGCTAAGAACCTTCATAAGTATTTCTCGGTTGGGAAGGAAATGCTCATGGTTCTCCAGGGTATAGACCTGGAGATAGAACAGGGCTCTTTCTGGGCTATCGTGGGTGAGTCCGGTGTCGGGAAAAGCACACTGCTTCATCTATTGGGGCTGCTTGATTCCCCAACTATCGGGGAGCTATATCTGCAGGATAATCCGGTTTCGAGTCTTAGCGAGAAGCAGAAGGCGGCGTTACGCAACAAGGCTATTGGGGTAATGTTTCAGTTCCATCATCTACTTCCTGAATTTACTGCTTTGGAGAATGTTGTTATTCCACAGTTGATAGCTGGTAAGGATTTCAGAAAAGCCCGGGATTATGGAAAATTCCTGCTCGACGAGGTTCATTTAAGCGATCGTGCCGACCATTTCCCGAATCAGTTATCAGGTGGCGAACAGCAGCGCGTGGCTTTTGCCAGGGCCCTGGCCAACGATCCCGATCTGCTACTCGCTGACGAGCCCACGGGGAACCTGGATGAACAGAACAGCCGTGTATTCCAGGAACTGATCCGGGATCTCCAGAAAAAATTCTGTAAGACTTTTATTTTAGCTACGCATAATCTGACCTTTGCTGCCTCTGCAGACCGCATACTCCGGCTGCATAATGGTCTGGGCGCGGAGGACACTGAAAGGATAAAGCAATCTTATGGATAATGCCGGAAATTCAAAGAAGGAGCGGGTACTTTGTCAGAAATGCCATAAAAACCCCGCCCAGATCACCGTTATTCAGGTAATCGGTGGCCAGAAGACCGAATTAAAGCTCTGCGAAAAATGTGCCCAAAAAGCTGGTTATGAGGATCAGCTACGGCAGTTCCCCCAGAATGAAGAAGGAATGATCTCCGAGCTTCTTTCAAAACTGAATGAGGAAGTTGAAAAAGAACAAAACTTGTTCTGTCCCAACTGCGGACTGACTTTCCTTGAATTTAAAAGTGCTCTCAAGTTTGGTTGCGCTAATTGTTACGAGGCATTTGAAAAAAAGATTGTGCCAATGCTCTCCAAAATCCATCATGCAACCTGGCATGTTCGGAGAAAGCCAGGAGGAGAACAGTCTTCACTTACCTTAAAGGAATTGGAGAATAAGCTGGAACAGGCGGTTAAGGATGAAAGGTTCGAGGAAGCTGCCCAGCTTAGGGATCTTATAAAAGAACAAAAAAATGATCTGGGATAATTACAATAATGAAAGTATCCCGTGGTTAAGGGGACCGGTTCAGGATAGTATTTTTCTTTCAACGAGGATCCGTTTTGCCCGTAACCTGACCGGGTATAATTTTAAGAGCCGGATCTATCCCTCCGATTTGGAACAACTTTATAAAACGATCAAAAAAGCCCTTGAAAACACCTCCTTTTATTCCCTGGGGAAATTATACCAGACCTCAAGACTTCTCAGCTTTGAGAAAAAATATTTGATCGAAAGGCACCTTATCAGTTCCGATCTGTCCCGCGCCGGCAAATATTCGGGTGCTTTTATATACGAGTCGGACTCAGCTTTAAGCATTCTGATCAACGAGGAGGACCATCTCCGTATTTCTCAAGTTTTTTCTTCAACTCAATTAGAGGATTGCTATATTAAGTTAAGCAAACTGTATCAGGAATTGGCTGGCAAGTTGGACTATGCCTATTCTTCGCGATGGGGATATTTAACCGCCTGCCCTACTAACTGTGGCACCGGTATGCGTGTTTCATTCTTATGCCATTTACCGGGAATTGTTTCCGCAGATGAGTTCGAAGGATTTCAGAAAGGGTTGACCGCTATGGATTTAAGCCTACGTGGTTTTTACGGGGAAGGCAGTCAGGCCTATGGCAATATTTTCCAGATCTACAGCAATAAGAGTTTAGGTTTATCCGAGAAGGCCCTTTTAAAATCAACGGGTCAGGGCCTGGAGTTTATCAGGGAGAAGGAGTTTGAAGCCCGGGAAAAACTCAAATCAAAATCCTTTTTCCAGTTGGAGGATGCTGTCTGGCGGACGGTCGGCATCATTAAATATGCGCGGGCAATATCCTCAACGGATGCTCTGCGTTTCCTTTCAACACTTTGGTTGGGGTATTCACTCGGTATCCTTAATAGCTCAGGGCATAAGTCCTTCCCTCCAGACCTATTTATCCTGGTTCAGCCGGTACATCTTCAGCTTTTATTGGAGGAGCCTCTGTCGGCGAGGGAGATGGATGTTTTCCGGGCTCAATTCATTAGAAAGCAATTCCGCGATGAAACCTGGTACCGGGAACAGTTTGATTAAGGGAGTCAGGGATATGAGAGTCGGTTTTATAGGAGCTGGCCGTGTAGGCGGGAATTTAGCATACTGGATGAGCCGTTCCGGCTGGAGAATATCCGGTCTCTATGACCGGGATGAGGCTCGCAGCAAGGCGACGGCCAAATTGGTCCCCTGCGGAATATTTCCTGCCATCCCCAAGCTGATCAAAAGAACAGACCTGGTCTTTGTAACTGTCCCCGATGATCAGTTAATTGGAGTAGTTGATGCTATTTCGGAAACCGATTATCCCGGTGAACGCGTGCTGGTACATACCAGCGGGGTGCATTCTGCCTCTATTCTGAAATCAGCCGGGCCAGAATTTATCACCTATGCCCTGCATCCTTTCCAGACTATCACCCCGCTGGGTGGCAATCGAAATCCCTTTGAAGGGATCATCTGGGGCGGGGAAGGGGAAGAAAAAGCCTATCCCCTGATGAATAGTATAGTCAGCAGCTGGGAAGGCAAGCTCGTAACCATACGGTCTGAGCACAAGACTCTCTATCACGCCGCGGCGGTATTTGGCTCTAATCTCCTTCTATCCAATATAGTTAGCTGTGTAGAGTTATTGCAGACTGCCGGATTCCGGGAAGAGGAATCCCTGAAGGCCACCCTCTATATCGCTGGTCACCTACTGGATAATGTTATCCGGAAAGGCGTTTGCAATAGCCTCACCGGCCCGGCAGTCAGAGAGGACATGGCTACCCTTGCTAAACATCTTGTAGCCCTTCAAAAAACCGATAAATTAGCGCTCTATGAGGAAGCTACTAAAAACCTCCTTAATACAATAGAACGCTGTCAGAGCAAGAAGAACCAGGCAAAGGAGTTTTTTGAGGATCGATAATCCTGTAATGCAGTGTTCCCGTAGAACCATGTTGGGAATTATTTTCCTTCTCTGTATATGGGTAACCGGGACAAAGGGGCTGATAGTGGGTGACCCTGACTTCATCGAGCCTATACAGGAGGCCCTTGCCGCGACAATGAATGGGCAATTTGAGCCTGGTATAGATTACTTCCGGAAGATGATAGATGAAAATGCTACCGATCCCACCGGGTATTATTTTCTGGGATTCTGCCTACAAAGCATGTATAAGGACCGGGAAAGCTGGGACTCTGCCGATCATCTCTGCGCAATCTTCGACAGTTCCATCGACCTAACCCGGATGTTGCTTGCCGGGGACAGTGAAAATCCATGGCTTTGGTATTTATTGGGAGCTTCTTATTCTCACAAGTCGGTGTTAAAATTCCAGAGCGAAGGCCTGTGGGAGGGCTATTCACATATAAGGAAGGCGGTCGAGTGCCTTGAAAGATCAGTGGAATATGATTCCACTATTTACGATGCATATCTCGGCCTGGGAGGTTACTATTATCTTAAAAGTTCCAAAATGAGTTTTCTGACCTGGCTCCCTTTTATTTCTGATGACCGCGCAAAGGGTATGGATCTGCTAAAGCTTTCCTCCCGGAAAGCTTACTATATGGGGGATTATGCGCAGCATTTTTTAGTCCATAATTACCTGGAGGAGAATTGTTACAATGAGGCTGAATCTCTGGCCCGGGACCTTTTGAACCGTTTCCCCGAGGGTAAAACTCCCTGGTGGGATCTAATGATCGTCCTACTGAAACAGAAAAAATACGAGGAGGGCATAGAAACCGGCGATACCCTCCTGAAAATGCTCCTGAAGGACCCTCATCAATCCGGTGGAAACATCATCGAGGCCCATTATTATGTGATGGAAGCACTTTACAAAACCGGTCAGTGGGAGCGCTGTCTGGAACTCGGTGAAAGATTGCTGGCTATGCCTATAGATTACCATGACAGAAAAACAAAGGATAAGGAGTATTGCCGGATCCGGGATATGGTAAATGAACTCCGGTCGAAATAAAGGGGGCAACCCGGATGGGTTCTGGTTAGTCCTCGGGACAGTTTTTAATGTGATTTCATAAACCTGTATGCTTATCGATATTATGTTTAAAGATATTCTTAAAATACTGCTTATCTTTATAGGCGTGGGGGTATTGATCCTGGCCCTGTCCGGAGCGGGTCTGAAGCTGTATCACTACTTTTTTCTCAGGGATACAGGGTTTGATACCCAATGGATAAATAATGAACTTGTAGTAACCAATGTTCGCAAATGGAACATACGTATATATCGGAATAGTGCCAAGGATGATAAAGGGCAAGAGGTTTTCCAGGGAGATACCCTCAATGTTGTCAGGGACTCTGAGGTTGACAGCAATGATACCCCTTTACCGGTCAGGATCCAGCCCTTGGCGGATAGCACTTCTTCCCAGACGGGGGGCGGCTTTTTTCGCTTCACTATCGGTAACGGGAAGAGCAATGGTTTGGATGGTTTCAGCTCCTTTCTGGAACCCGGTGATGTTATCCTTGCTGTCGACGGGGACCCTGTAATCTCGGAATCACTCTGGCAGGCTAAACAATACCCTTCGATACAGAAGGGAAATGCCACCCTGCTCATCCGGCGGGGGGATGATATCCTTACTTTCCGGGATGGGGCAGTTCGAATAGCATCACTGAACGGAAGCGTAATCCTGATTATTTTCGGCATTCTTGTCGGTTCCCTTTTCTGGCTGGTGGGATTCATCGTCTTTATCAAAAAGCCTTATGAAACTCCCAATATTTTGTATTATTTATGGAGCCTCACCATTTTTATTACTATTTCGATGAGTTTTCTTAGCTACTTCGACAGTTTCATTGTTCAATATGCAAGAGAGTTAATGAGCTTTATTCAGGCTTTGAATCCAGCCCTATTCCTCCATTTTTTCCTGGTCTTTCCCAATAAAAAGCGGATTATCTCAGGGTCCCGTAAATGGCTTCTGCTGCCGATCTACTTGTTGCCCCTGTTAATCAATATCGATCTGTATCTGCCTTCGGGTGCAATTAGCGGAACACCAGCCCTTACTTTTACCATCCTTAGCATAATAATATTTGCGGGTGAATATGTAATCGGCCTGGCAGCCCTGATCCATTCCAGCAGAAACCTTCGTTCGGCACGGGAAAAAAGGCAACTTAAATTAATTCGCTGGGGCATCCTAATCGCTATCATTCCCTTTATTCTGTTTCTCATCTCCTTTATCGGCACATTGGCCGTTATCATAAGCCTTTACGGGTTTAACATTCAGGAGATAGTACATTTAGATCCCGAGCAGTTACCGCTGATTTATAAGGGGGCTTTTCTTATCACCGGAGTGGCTGGGGGTGTTTCTCTCCTGCTGACCATACTGTTCTTCCCCTTAATCCCCCTAAGTTTCGCCTATGGCATACTGAAGTTCGGCATCATGGACATTCAGTTGATCATCCGCCGAAGCTTGATCTACAGCATCCTTACCGCTTTTATTGTGTCCATTTATTTCCTGGTGGTTTATGGCCTAAGCCGCTTAACGCTTGCACTTGCTGGGCGGAGCAATCCCAGCGTATCCATTATTGCGGGGGTGGTAGTTGCAGTATTATTCAACCCGGTTCGCCTGAAGGTGCAGAACTGGATTGACAAGAAATTCTTTCGGGACCGCTATGATTTTCGGCAAGCCCTGGAGGAGCTCAGCGAACAGATCGCCCGGGTGACCAATATAGATGACCTATTGACTGAAACATCCCAGAAGGTACGAGACCTTTTGCACATTCCGCGAATCATTACATTTGTTAAGGCTAATTCTCATTTTTACCCCCGCAATTTCCTGGGATATGATGACCAATCGGTAAGTTCCCTGAAAATCAGCACGGAACCAGGCGGCCTGGCTGAACATCTGATACTAAACCGGGCGCCGCTGATAATCCCTTCTATTCAAAGAGAAGAGACTATCGAAATACTAAGCCCCGAAGAGAAAAAAATACTGGGTGACCTGAAGGTAAGGATGATTATGCCCATTATCCTGGGGAACCAGCTATTGGGCTTTCAAACTTATGAGGAAAAAAGTTCGCAGCAGTATTATGGCGAGGAAGACCAGCGGCTGCTGAAGAACCTTGCTAATCAATTGGGTATCGCTCTTGAAAACCATCGGCTTTACCAGGAGGAGATCAAGAAAAAACAGATCGAGAGAGAGCTGCTTTTTGCCCGGGAAATCCAGCAGGGTTTCCTTCCCAAAGAGATACCCGTTATAAAGGGTTACCGGTTTTTTGGGGTTAACCTTCCGGTTCAGGAAGTAGGGGGAGATTATTACGATTTCATTCCGCTGGAACATGGGCAAACTGCCATTGCCATAGCTGATGTAGCCGGGAAGGGTTACTCCGGGGCGTTGCTGATGTCCAATTTACAAGCTATGCTTCGCGTATCCGCCGTCCAACAGAAAGGACTCCCGGAAATGATCGCCGGTCTGAATGAACAAATATTTGAAAACTCCCCCCCGGATAAATACATAACCTTTTTCTACTGCCAATTGAATACCCTCTCTAATCATCTTCGCTATGTTAATGCCGGCCATAATCCCCCATTGCTTATAAACAATACCGGAGATGTCTGCTCACTTACCACCGGGGGAATGGTACTTGGAGCTTTCAATAAAGCCTGCTATCAGGAGGCAACGGTTCCCCTTGATCATGGTGACAGGATCGTCCTCTATACCGATGGAGTCACGGAGCTATTTAATAAGGATGAAGAGGAATTCGGGGTTTCCAGGTTGATCTCAACGGTCAAGGAATTCAAAGGCCTGGATCCCGAACCAATGGCCAATAGAATTCTGGAAAAACTTGATGATTTCAGTAACGGATTAGAAAGGGATGACGATATTACCCTGGTGATCATTAAACGGGAATAGTACTTTCCCAAAAAGGAATTAAATTGAAGCGATTGTTTTTTAGCCTGGTTGCTTTGCTATTGGTTCTTTCATGGACTTCAGGAGAAACGAACAACTCCTGCCGGGTATCCGGATTTGTATCAGATGCTTCTACCGGGGAGGCCATCGCCGGTGTAAATCTAAAGATTCAGAACGAACCTTATGGAGCAGCGAGTAACCTATATGGGTACTATACTATACCGGTTTTACCATCGGAAAGGGTTTATACAATGAGAGTATCTGCTATTGGTTACAGGACCATTGAGAAAGAGTTTACCTGTTCGGGATCGGCCCTGCGGTTTGATTTCGAGATGGTTCCAGAGGCTATTGTTGCGGACAAGGTAGTAGTTCAAGCGCAACGGGTAGGCGGCATGGATGACCCCCTGGTGGGCCATACCATTGTGGAATTACCCATGATTCAGCGCTCTCCGGGCCTGGTGGAACCGGACCTTTTCCGAATCCTGCAATTATTGCCCGGAGTACTTGCCATTTCGGACTTTAACAGCGGATTATACATCTGGGGGACCTCCCCCGGCGAGAACCTTATTCTTCTGGATAATATCAGGGTTTATAATCCCACCCACCTGATGGGCTTCTTCAGTACTTTTGTAGTTGAGGCGGTAAGGGAGGTGAACCTGGTTAAGGCGGGTTATCCATCCCGCTGGGGAGGCAGCCTGGGCTCCGTGCTGGAGGTAACCAATAAGGATGGCAACCGCAAGGAGACTCACGGGATGGCTCAACTGTCACTGCTGTCCGGCCAATTCCTGGTGGAAGGGCCTCTGAAAAGGGGCAGTTACATGCTGGGCTGCCGGCGAACCTGGATCGATGCAGCCACAAAAATGATGGAGAGCGTGGGGATAGTCGATGAAAATATACCATACTTCTTTTACGATATTCAGGGCAGGGTGAACCAGGATCTCTCGCCCAGTGATAAGGTTACCATAAGCTTCTATGCCGGTGATGATGTGTTTGCCATAGAAGATGACGAATCCGATAACCAGCCCCCTGACTCCATGATGGCAGAGGATGGTGAGGATGATTTTGAATACCGCTGGGGTAATGTTACGGTCAGTACACAATGGACCCATATTTTTAACCAGCAGCTTTTCGGGCATATTGTACTCGCCGGTTCCCGGTTCAGGGCCAAGTTATCCGAAGATGCAGGCGCATTCTCCCTTAAAAATACTATTGGCGAGTTATCACTGAAAGGGGACATGACCTATTTTCTTGACAACGAACATACCCTCAGTTTCGGGGGGATGCTCAAATGGCGGGAATGTTACAACAGGGTAGTAGATACGCTTTGGGCGTCCCCGGAGGTAAATCCCCCGGACAGCTCTGAAAGAATACAATTTTCTGACAGTCTAAGCGATGAATACGGCTTTATATGGGACCGTTTCACTCCGGCTTCCATGGTGGCTTTATACGGTGAGGAGGAGTGGCGTCCGAATATGTTCTGGGCCCTTCAGGGTGGCTTACGGCTGGAATATGCAGCTAATGGCAACTATTTCCGGGCTGGACCCCGGCTGTCCGCACAACGCCGCCTGGACGCACTGACCACGCTCCGGGCAGCAGTCGGAAGATACTACCAGTACATCCACCTCTATAACCCCCTGGAAGAGATGGGATTCGCTATGCTGGATACATGGATACCGGTTTGCGATGAACTAAAACCCGGCATCGCAGATCATTTTGTGCTTGGTATCGATACCGATCATCTACCCGTACACCTTGCCGCCAACGCCTATTATAAAAAAATGGATAACCTGATTAAAGCGCGGGAAGAATATGCAATTATGTTTGAGAGCGATATCCGGGAGATGTTTTACATTGGCGATGGCTGGGCGGCAGGATTCGACCTCTCTTTGAAGGGGAATATGGGATCACTCTCCGGCTGGGTGGGATATGCCCTGGGTTGGACTCTCCGCCAGATGGGCGATGATAGTGACGGTGTCAATAATGGAGAACCATTCTATCCGAAATACGACCGGCGGCATAGCTTTAAACTCTACCTGAGTTACCGGTTAAATCCTCGCTTGAACGCCACCGCATCTTTTATTTACGGCACCGGCCAGCCCGTTACCGAACCCAGCGGCTTTGAAAGACACCAGGAGTATGGCTACGTTTATTATGAACCTATCTACGAAGAGGGGGTTTATCACAATGGGAGACTGCCTGATTATCACCGGCTGGACCTGGGCATAAACTGGACTCTGCGCAAGGGCCGCTGGGACCTCGAATTGTTCTTCCAGGTACTCAATGTCTATAACCGTAAAAACGTGCTGATGAGAGAATGGGATAGCTGGGATAACGGGAAGCCTGATGATATGCACATGCTGCCGCTGATTCCCACATTCGGTTTCCGGGGGGAATTTTAGCAACATCTTCAATAATCCATTGGTATAGCATAGGTGAACAATATATTTTTGATCGGGCAATGAAACGCAGGTTGATGATCGCTTTTTCCTGAAAATATTTCGGTGGTGTTCCCCTGCCTTTATGTACATAAGAAATCAGGCCGCAACTATTGCTGTTTCATAAAGTTACGATAAATTTATTGGCGAAGTTCACTATGAGATGGATCAGTACAGAGGGCCATAATGCCCTGGTGCGGTAGTTTATATACCCGAAGTAAACACCAGATAGAATACACCCTATTGTTTCAATCTCCGGTTTTCCGAAGTGAAGCAATACAAACGGGATCATCTGCACCAGGATGGAAGTCTCCTTCAGTTTTTTTGCCAGTCCAAAGAGCAAGAAACCCCTCAGGATGAATTCCCATGAGATAAGGCTTAATGACTTTGTGAGGACATACTCCAGGTCGAATCCGGATCTTCCATAATATTTCTGCATAGCAGGATTCCGGGCGCTGATAATGAGTGCCGGTATCATAATAAGGCAGACTACTCCCACATGAAGCAGCCCGGCTTTATAATTTCCCAGTCGAAAACCGTAGTCCACAGGATTATCCCGGAGAATGATCACGATAGTGAAAAGGGGCAGCAGTGCATAATAGACCAGACTGCTCAGCCAGTATGGCTCTAGTTTATGATATTTATTCAAGGTCAGGAATAGGGTGGCCAGGCAGAAGATAATGATCTCCCGCCGGTTATCCTTGATAAATTTCCAGATGGCCAGCAGTTCTTCTTTCATCAACCTCATATCATTACGAGGGATAACAATATCGGATAAATTTTTCTGCCGAACCTATGGTTGCATTAATTGCTGTAATCGCTGCTGCATGGATGGGTCGGAACGAATTGCCATTAAAATTGACTGAAAACGGTCGGTGGACATCCCACCTTCTTCAACGGCTGCAATCATTTTTTGTTGAGTATCCATCTGTATCTTTTGAAGCGCTTCCTGAGCTTCCCCAAGCTGAATTTGCTCCTCATCTGATATCTCGGTGGATTCACCTTGTCCCTGACCCTGCATCTGCTGCATGATATTCGAGTATCGCTCAATACTCATTCCGGTTCCGGTTACCGCATTCTGCATTTCTTCCTGTGATTCATACTGAATTTTCTGTGTCTCCTCCATTAACTCAGCGAAAATTTTCAGTTCTTCATCACTAACATCGGTTGCAGGGGTCGGTGGCGTTCCCATACCCGCCGGGGGTTGTTCCTGAGATTGCTGAGCAGACCCCTGAGTACCTTCACTGCCGGATTGCCCGGTTTCTTTCTGAGCTTTATTACAGCCACCGAGAAAAAGGGCCAATACAACCAGTAGAACCAGACCTGCCTGACCAGAATCTTTGAGTAGTTTTAAAACCATCATTCACCTCCTGATAAAAAATGTTTGAAAGGTTTATTACCCCTTCAGATATACTAACTGTCTTTAGAAAAAGCAATTCAGTTGGATCATATTAAAAATTTACCATAACCGTAGTACTATTCTTTTGCTATTAATTATTACATGAACCTAAAAAATAAACGCAAAGCACATATATAACGCATATTTTAATAAAGTCAAGAAAATACCTGAAACGCACATTCGGCGTCAAATATATAATAACAAGGAAATTTTGATATATATAAGATAATGCAGAATTTAGGTTCTGCACTTTTTTGAACGATAATTTAGTTCATAAGCAGTTCCCATTTTATTTTCCCTTGCCTTTACATATTAATTATCTACATTATTTAACATGATTCGCTATAAACAAATACTGCCAGGGTTTATTCTGGTTCTCATGTTTTTTGCTCCTCTCTTCGCCCAGGATATTCTGGAGATCTGGCCCATGGATTCCATACTCGATCCCCGCTGGCTGGATATAGAAACTGTTTGGGTTGCCGATACCAGTGTGATTAGTTTGCTGAGTTTAGAAGCTGTTGATCTTTCGGTAGGTGAGATCCGTTTCAATTCTTTCGGAGGGGATAGCGGGATCATCCGCATTCAGTCATTCTTCGCCTATCCAACCGGAGGTAGTAACTTAGCCGGTTTCGTGATCGGTCAGGGTCTGATAATGGACAGCTTTCTGGAGTGGGCGGAGACATTTTCCGCTGCTTTCGGTTGTTTTTCCCTGGCGATCAATGCTCCGGGCTATGGCGAATCGGGAGGCGCGCCTGGTTACCATTACCCCAGCCTGATAAGGGCTTACCCAAACCCCCGCAATAACCACTTTTACCAGTTCGCCTATGCCGTTATGAGAGGGTTAACCTACATGGAAATGCTGCCACAGGTGGATCATGGATTCATGGGAGGAATCGGCTTCTCCAGCGGGGCTAACGCCATCCTGATGGCCAATGGGGTGGATGACCGCATCTCTTTTTGCCTGCCTATCATCCCCCAAACCGATTTTGAATGCAGCTATGCAGACTCCGGGTGGATGGTGAATATAGTCGAAGAAAGCGGCTATACAACGGAAGATTCCCACTTTACCTATATGCAGAGATATATATCCCCCATAAATTATATCCCGTATTATCGAGGCTTCGTGATGATGATTACCGCCTCCCAGGACGAATTCGAGCCTTTAAACTGCCAGAAAAACAGCTATGATCTGATCGACCCGGACCTCTGCCGTCTGGAAACCGTTGCTAATTTTGACCACCATTGCTACTACTCCTCATATTCCATAGCCGGTGGTTACGATAGTTACGATAACTCCCTGGCATTCTACACACGGATTATCGGTACCGGCAACACGGTTATGAACATGGTCCGGAATGACCTGCAGATTCCACCCATTCCCACTGTCACTCACCATGTTACAGGTGACAGCATCGAATTCGTAGCCGATGTCCCCGCTGCTTTCTGGTTGACAAATGATGTGAAATTCTGGTACAGTATTGATTCCGCATGGACCTTCTCATACTTCCCTATGACCTTCCACTCCGGAGTGCCCTCTCTATATAAACTAAAACTTCCCAACGACTCCTGCTTTGTCCCGGATAACCTGATCTATTTCGTGGAAGCCCGAACCGGACTCTTCTGGCTTTCATCCACCCCTTACGTTCCCGAAGAGATGAAGTTCCGGATCCGGCCATTCCCCTACGAATTCTTCGATATGGATATTAAAGAGGTTTCTTCGGGACCTGAAGATTTTGAGTTGAAGGTTTATCCCAATCCTTTCAATAAGGCAGTAAACATTGAGGTGCCCTCAGGCGCAAGGGTAAACATATTTGACATTCAAGGTAAGTTAATTTCCGGACAAAACCTCCACCTGAATCCTCCTTCGATCAAATGGATACCTTCAAATGACCTAAATAGCGGCATCTATTTGATAATAATAAAGAGTGGTTCTCATTCAAGTTCCGGTAAGTTGCTGTATTTGAAATAATTTGCAATCAGTGTATCAGAACAGAGGCTATGTTAAATGCGGAATTCTGCCTGGCTGGTTATATTCTTATTCGTAATATGCTTAAATGCGCAGGAGAATGAACTTCCCAATCCTGACCTGGATTCCGGTTCTGTTCACTGGTATCCGGCAACCACGCCGGATTCACTTCCTCCTGGTACCATCCAGGAATGGTGCCCGGATTGTGGTCGCGAGGGCACCGGGGGCCTGCATATCCTTGCCCCACATTATGCGGATAGATTTATCGGCTTCCTGAGTCTGATCGATTCGGTTTACCCTGGCTTGAAATACCGCTATGCCGCAGACATCAGGTACAATTCCCGGGGGCAAGTGCTGTTTACCGTTGCTTTCCTTAATTCTTCGATGGAACTGGTGGGGATGGCCCCACCGATGCCCCTTTACGGTGAATTTGAATGGAAAAGACTAAGCGCTTATGGCAAGGCTCCGCCCGAAGCAAACCGGATGATGTTCGTATTCGGTACTCAGGAACCCGCCGAAGCCTGGATAGATAATTGCTTTCTGGGAGTGGGTGACACCTCATACCATAACCTGACCGTGGACTATATGGCCAGCGGTTTGGCCCTTAAAAATCTCTCCGGTACAAACAGGGGACCGGTCAATCCCAGAAGCCCCTTTGATTTTTCCGCAGGATTCCGAAACCTTAAAATCCCAATTGTCCGCACTCACGACTGGTATGGACCTGGTGACCGGCATATTATCTTCCCCGATTGGGAAGCCGACCCCACATTAGAGCACAGCTACCATTTCGAAACTACCGATACCCTCATCGAAGCGATCGTCAGTACCGGCGCAGAATTATTATTCCGCCTGGGAGAGAGTTGGGAGGACGAACCCATATTCAATGTGCCCCCACCAAATAACACGACCTGGGCTATGGTCTGCAAGCATATTGCAAAACACTACAATGACGGGTGGGAGGGCGGTTATTGCTACAATATCAAATATTGGGAAATCTGGAACGAGCCGGATATCGATTGGTTCTGGGAGGGAACCTACCAGCAGTTCTATGACATGTATATCGAAGTCGCAGAGACGCTGAAGGCCTACGATCCATCCCTGAAGATTGGTGGCCCGGCAGTCGCAAATCCTGCCAATTATCAATTCGTAAGTGGTATGCTAAATGCCCTGGATTCCGCCGGCGCGCCACTGGATTTCTTCTCATGGCACCGCTACGACGATGGACCCGCTTTTAACTACATACTTATAAACCGCTACCTCCGTCAACTCCTGGATGAATATGGTTTCGAGGAAACCGAACTGATCCTTAACGAGTGGAACCTTGCCGCCGCGATCCGAATGGAATACGATTCCTGTTATTCACCTTACAATGCCGCAGTGGCATCCGGGGTCTTGGCGCTGATGCAGAACGAAAATATCAGCCAGGTGATGCGCTACCGAACCGACAGTGGAATATTCGGATTGTGGGGGGATCTCGGGGAACTCACTTACTCCGGCGCCGCATACCGTATGATCGCTGAACTCTATGATAATCCCCTCCGCTTAGCAGTCTCCGAATTCGAATCCACTGCAATTGCAGTACTGGCCGGGAAAGCCGACAACTGGACATCCATGGCAGTCCTGATCACCGACTGGGGTTCAAACCGGAAGGGCTATAACCTCGATATAATCTCACTGCCCGATTCTATTGAATATAACTGGACAGTACACGCCCTGGATAGAGAACACTTCGGTACGATTATCGATTCCGGAGCGGCCAGTTCAGAAATATTGCGACTGGAAATACCATTGGACCCTCCTGCTGTTCACCTGATAATAGTTGAAGGTTTGCCCGTGGGCATCGGCGATAGAAACATCCTGCCAGGCGACTTTTTCCTGACAGCTTACCCAAATCCCTTCAATTGCACCTGCCAAATCAGACTAAAAGGCATTCCCGAAAAGACTACAACCCAAGTTTGGATTGAACTCTACGATATTACAGGACGGGTAGTGGAGCGACTCATTCTGGAACCCGGAACTGACCGGGTGATCTGGAATGCCGCTAATTATTCCAGCGGGATATACCTGTGCCGGGTAAACCGGGGTAAGCAATCCTATTCGAAAAAACTTGTACTCCTTAAATAAAGGAATGCTTTTATGAACAATTTGAGTTCTTTTGCTGAACGATTGGAAGAACGATATATATGCAGAACAGTACTGCAAAAACTATTGACGGTTTTCACATTTCTGGTATTGATTACCGGTATAGCCTTTGCCTGGGAACGCTATGATGGCAATCCGGTAATGTCGCCGGGTGAGCTCTGGTGCTGGGGCGCCCTGACTGATCCGGATATGATTGCCCTCCCTGATGGGGGATTTTATGCGGTATATTCGGCCGCAGGTGTTGATAGCGGCTCATCTGTCACCCTCACCCGCCCGGGTGCGGCCTGGTCAGACGATGGTTTTAGCTGGATTATGTCCGAGGGGCCGGTGATCTACAATGGAGCGCCCGGTACCTGGGACTCCGCTGCTGTGGAGACTCCCGCCATTCTCCACGAGGGCGATTCCATAATTATGGTCTATGCGGGTGACTGGGCTCACGGTTCCGGCGACCTTGCCCTGGGACTGGCCGTATCTTATGACGGCGGGTATAGCTACTCCCGCCGCCACGACGGCCCCGTGTTCGAGAAGGACACCACACTGCCCGAAGAATGGCATTCAATCGAATCACCCTCCGTCCTGCGCCTGGGAGATTCACTGGTGATGTGGTACAGCGCCCTTTCCATAACCGGCCATGTGAACATCTGCCGGGCCGCATCCATCGATGGCATTAACTGGTTTCGCCACCCCGCTAACCCGGTGATGGAACATGGCCCATTGAACAGCTACGACGAACTGGGAGCCTATGCCGCCACCGTCCGCCAGAAGGGCGACACGCTCTATATGCTTTACCAGGGCTGGCTATTCGACGATTCCACTTACTGGAATTTCGATACCGCCTACCTCTGCCTCGCAACATCCATCGACCGCGGGGTGATATGGGAAAAATACAGCGGCAACCCGGTGATGGGGCCAGGCGGCCCTGAAGCCTGGGACCCCCATGGGCCCGTGACACCAACCTTCGCATTTGACGGCGACCAGATGATAATCATGGTGTGGAACGGCGGCGGAGTCAGCGGCAGCGGATCCTTGGGCATTATCACTCACGAACTGACAACCATAGGCAATTATAACAGCAATACTACCCCTGAAAATTGTGAATTGCTTATCCACCCCAACCCCTTTAATGCCGGGTGCCAAATAAAATCTTCAAAGTATGCGCAACTGGAGATATTTGATATGCAGGGGCACAGTGTATTGGCGGTAAAAACGGGGAATTCGGGGGAATTCTACTGGCAGCCCGGCAAAGAGCATGGAAGTGGAATTTACCTGGTTAAAACTTCCCGGGGAAAACAATCCAAGCATAGACCAATAATCTACTTGAAGTAAAAACCGGACCGTAATTTTTTCTACCGGGGAAACGGTTGGCTTAATCTTGATATTCGAATTATTAACGAGGGCTTATGATCGAATTATTTTAGTAGAATGATCTTGTTTACCCGGGTTTGATCATTACATTTCAATACCGTAAAATAGACCCCGCTGGGCAGACCCGACGGGGCAATCCATAGTTTCCGGTGAATACCCGCGGGAAGTCCTGCCGATTCGATCACACTAATTAACTCACCCCTGATATTTCTGATCTCCAGGCTCAGTGGCCCATCTTTATCAAGACCGAAGGAAAACCAGGTGAAATGATTGAAGGGATTGGGATAAACGGTCAATTCTAAGGTTTCAGGCCCGGGATTATTTGCGGCTACAACCACCGCATCGATATCTATCAGGAGCAGGTCGTCCAGGAACCACCCGGTTGCCATTTCTATATCGTTTGTTCCGGTATTAAAAACTGCTTCGATCTCTTCCCCCGCCCAGGGTTCGAGGTCAAGGCAGTAATAGCGCCACTGGTTCGCCCAGCTTTCGCCCCAGGTCGTTTCTCCTGCTAAAGGATTAGTGTCACTGATTAAATGACTGTCGTAGAGGTGGTTGAGTTGCGCGATAGTGGTGCCCGTAGCAGACCGGATCTTGAGGTTAGCCCCATCCCTGATTATTCCGGAGGTGGAGCCACGGGCGAAATCCATCTTGCTCCAGAAGGACAATGCCGGATGAACGGTCCCGGTAAGGTCCAGATTCCAGACCAGCCGTGCATTCAGATTTGCGGCATAGCTGGCCGCGCTGCCCAGGTTATTCCAGCAATGGTTGCCTGAATGAGCTTCCCCGGGATCGCCCCAGTACCAACCTGCCGATTCTACAGTCAACCCTCCGTTATTAGCCTCAAGATCACTTTGAAACAGCGTTTCACCCACCAGCGGCCCTGAAAATTCCCCTTCAGCCGGGAAGCGCCGCATCCCGCTTCCGAGCTCAGCCAAGAAATAATAGCCGTGGGCTCCCTCCCCTAAATCTATATCTGCTGTGAAGCGACTCCATTCGGTATCATAATCCTCCTCGGGAACCATACTGTATTCAAACCCATCAACAACCAGAAGTACTCCCCGGGGGATCTCCCCTGAGGATGAGCCGAATGACACCCCGAATTGGAAGTATTCTCCTGCAACTCCGACCTGCGGAAATACGGTAGCATCACCGAAATACCCGCCCCGTGCCTGAACAGCAATGTCGTCCAGATACCATCCCTGCCGGTAATTGCTACCATCAGAATCAAATCCCCAGACGATCTGCCCGGTTTTTCCATAATATTGAGCGGGGATATCCAAAATGACCAAATCCCAGTGGGGTTGAAGTTCGTCAAGGGTAAGCAGATCCAAGGTTTCGCCCTCCGACCGGAGCTGTACCCGGGCTTCGTCTCCATCTGCTGAAAATGAGGGGATGTAGAGCTGGTACCAGAAGGCCAGATGCGCGTTCCATGGTACAACGAACTCGTCGGAAAGCAGGCTCCAGCTTTCGTCGTCCTCGTAGAAAGCGACCGCTCCTGGGTGGTTGGTAAAGCATTGGCCCGGTGAGTTAAAGATTACCCCGTTCACGGACCATTCCCCCGTAGCACCGGATGTCCAGAAATCCAAACTGGTTGCGGGATCGGAAAAGCCTGGTGAACCGACGAATATGGTAGTAGTTTCCACTGCGCTTAGGCCGAAAACCTCCCACGAAAAAATCAGTGGGAATTCCGGATCGGGCTCAGCGGTAATTTCAAGGAGGAATGGTACGCTCGGGTAAAGAGGCGGAACGAGGGCTACCAGCGTGGTGTCACCGCCCTCCAGTCTTGCAAAATCCACTTCCGGTGGCGCTTCGCAGTAAAGATTAAGATAGGGCAGGTCGGCCCCTGCCGGGAGGTCGAGCTCAAACCAGATAGTTACCCTTTCACCTGTTTCCAGAAAATAATCGCCGTCACCATAGAGGGTATCGGTAACGGATACCCCGGCAAGTTCGATCACCGGTGCAAATAGGCGAATCATTTCGGAGTAAACCCAATGATTTCCGGCGCTGTCAGATATCGTAAACTCTATTTCCGCGCCATGACCATTAGGTACTTCCGGATCAACATAGGCATAGAAGAGATGATCGATGATTTCCCCGTTATCCACAGCGGGGTAATGTGCGGCTGTATCCCAGAGTGTTATATATAAATCTGCGGAGGAAACCGTCAGGTCAACCTCATAGGCCCGTGCTCCGAAATTCTTAATTTGGAGTTCTACGGCAAGGGTTTCACCAAAATCGCAAAGGCCATCAGCATCGTTCCGGGTAGATAAACAGCCCGGATCGGAGGGAGCAAGATTCTGGAGGAACATAAAGGGTTCATGGGGCGCGGCAGGGACAAGCTCATTCTGCGCCGGGACATACCCGAATGCTGTTGCGGTGATCAATATTGTATCGGGTTCCATGGCTGGCAATTCAAAAACGGCTTCGCCCAGGGCATCGGTGGCTGCTACGAGAGCGGAATCGCTCCACAGCAAGCACACTATAGCATTCGGAAGAGGCGCGCCGGCTGAGGTAATCCCTATCTCCAGGGGAACCCCGCCTCCCAGTATATAGGCGGGTGGCGCCTCAATTTCCAATTGTTTTGGGATACCCGCCCAAAGACGAGTGGAAGGATCACCGATCAAATTATAGACATCGAAAAAATAATGTCCGAAACTGGGAAACGATACCATTACTTCGAGTAAAGCCAGGTAACATTGGCCCATTACCGATGCCACCGAATCCTGCAGGAATGCGCGGAAGGTCTCGATCTCCCAAACGCTGTCGGGATCCCAGTAAGTTGAGGCGGACCCCCCGATGTAACCGATCGCGCCGGCATTAGCCTGGCGTAAAAGCGCTTCACCGAATGAAGTAGGGAGGGTGAAATCGTTGGTTGAACATGCATTGCCCACAATGAAGGGAAACTTTTGGTCGTTTGTCAGGCTGCTCAGTCCACCGGTAGTCAGCGGCGGGGAGGCCAAACCGCCTTCCCAGCCGTGACCATAATAGTAATAGTAGGCATATCCGTCATTTAGCGCGTACAGGACATCCGCTTCGGTCGATACCGGCCCGTCCAGCTCCAGGTAGCCTATACCAAGCGGGGCCAGGTAGTTATCCCGAACGTAAGTATGCACGGTATGTACCATGTCATGATTGTAGGAATCGTCAGTGGTCCCGAAAAGATAACGCCCGGCAAATGCGCTGTCGGTATAATTGAACTGCTCATAGTCAATTATTCTCTGCGCCAGTTCGATAAGCTGGGTCGAATTCTCCACCGAGATACGGCCGATGAGCATATCAGGGACATAATCATCACCGTCCACACAGCCATAGTCAATATCGGTTGGGGAGTCGGAGCCGCCGGTAAGGAAGGTTGGGACATCGTCAACATCGCCCACGATGACGAGGTAATCAATTCCTCCCCGGAAATCATAGAGGGCATCGAGGGATGTTTTAATGGCGGAGGCGGTTCCTCCCAGCGATTCCGGCGTACTTAAATAGACCTGGTACCCCACGGCCTTTCGCCACTGCAACCACGGTTCCAGCTCATCCTGATAGTACTCCGGGCAGATCACCATCATCTTCGCCGGCGGGGAGGTTCCCGGCTCCATCGTAAAATTTGCCAGGAATCCCGCTTTTATTGGATCAAAAACAGGTGAGGAAAAGGACGATGAGGAAAAACCATCCGAAGTTATATTTACTTCAATGGATTGGGCCACTTTTAGACGTTTAAAAAGGGGAATATATCTCACCGGACAAAGTTCGAGAACACTGAAACGGTCACCGTGTAGTATGCCCTCCTGGACTACCCTGCAGATAACATCGGGATAAGGTTCCGGGCTATTGTAAAGATTTTGATCAATTTGCTTAATTTCAGGCCATTTCTGCGAGGTCAAGGGTTGTGACGGAATGATGGGGGCCTCCAACTCATATTCTGTCCAATCCCGGGCGATAGCTGAAACCTGTGGGTTTTTGCCTGTGCAAAGCGCTACCCGGATGACGGGAAGATGGGGTTCACCCTCCTGCCAAAGGTAATCCGAACCATTGAGGTTTACCCGAAGATAGCCATCAAATTCAGAGGGCATGATCTCCAATACCCCATCATAGTTCCACTCAAGTGATATGCTGCCGGGAACCTGCTGGGTGATCTGCAGACCCGCCGCAAAAGCCAAACATGGCATAACCAGAATTAATAACATCTTTTTCATTTATCCTCCCGGTATTTCTATATTTGCCTACTAAAAAAAGCTTGCTGTGTTTTCGACTGTCCCGTGATTTACCATAATATAATCAGGGTTATCCAATGTCAATGCTTTTCCAACCCTCATTGACCAATTACGATGAAACTAATTATCTCAAAAAGGTGAAAAGGCAGGAATGAGGGTATAGAATTCAGTGAATTCTGAGCTTGAACTGGTTACAATCTATTATGTTTTGTGCCGGGGTAGTATTTACTCCGGGGCATTTTCCTTGAGAACATTTCCCAGTATCTGGATTCCTTTGAATATCGATTCTTCATTAACATTGGTGAAATTGAGGCGCATAGTGGCGTTTCCCAGGCCCGGTTTGGGGTAGAAGTATTTCCCGGGAACAAAAGCAACGTTCTTTTCTACTGCCTGGTAGAAGAGTTTTTCGGAATCCAGCTCTTCGGGTCCTTCAGCCCAGATAAACATTCCGCCTTCGGGCCGGGACCATTTAAAAGAGGATGGGAAAAAGGTTTCCAATGCTGCGAGCATAGCTTTTTGGCGTGGCCTGTATAATTTCAGTATTTTGGGAAGTTGGCGATCCATGTGTCCGCCGGTGAGGTATTCGGCAGCCAGTGCCTGGTTGAAGGTGCTGGTATGCAGATCGATCCCCTGCTTTGCCACTACCAGCCATTTTTGAACCGAATCAGGAGCTACTGAAAATCCCAGTCTGAATCCCGGCGCAAATATTTTAGAGAAGGTACTGGTGTAAACCACATATTCAGGCGCCAGGCTCTGGAATGTGGGGACAGCATCTCCCTGATATCGCAGAGCGCTATACGGGTCATCTTCGACCAGGAGTACCTCATATTTTTTGGCCAGTGCCACTATTTCCTTGCGGCGGGAAAGGGGAATGGTCCGTCCGCTCGGATTCTGAAAGGTAGGAATTAGATAGACGAATTTGACCTTATGTTCCTTTAGTATTTTTTCAAGGGAATCCGGGATCAATCCCTGATCATCGGTTTCCATGGTGACGTATTCAGGCTCGTAAGCATTAAAAGCCTGGATAGCACCTAAATAGGTGGGGGCTTCTACGGCGATTATGTCCCCCTTAGCAATAAAGGCCTTACCCAGGGCGTCCAGAAAACCCTGGGATCCGGTAGTTACCATTATTCTCTCCGGTTTTACTTCCATACCGTTCCGGTAGAGGTAAGGTACCAGCGCTTCGCGTAGTGGCGGGAAGCCTTCGGTAGGTCCATACTGGAAGGCGTTGGGACCATATTTATCCAGCACCGACTGTGTCAGAGCCATGATAATATCCAGCGGGAAACTCTCTGGCGCAGGCATTCCCCCTCCCAAAGAGATCATTCCCGGACGGGCGGTAAGCTTCAAAAGCTCCCTGATTATACTGGCTTTCATATTATTGGTTCTGGGGGCTAAATACTTTTCGAAGTCCATTTCTATCTCCTGGTATATTGTTACAAAGCAATTTTTATTTATTCAAAAAACTCGCGCAGGTATATCCTCATTCAGAAGCATTCGTTTTATCCTTTCCAGGTCCTTACGCCCTAATTCCAAAATTGATTGAGACGGGTAACCCCGGTCCAGTGTATAGATCTGAACCATCACCGGTTCGATTAGCCTGAGGCGGAACAGAAGGTCTTGAATATTATCCTTGGTGTAATTTCCCATTATTCCACCAGTAAAAAGGGATTGAATAGTAACCTTTTTGAGTTGGATAAGCCCTTCGGTGATCATATCCAAAGTTATCTTCTGGATGGGCTTATTATAGCTGTCCAGCATATTTGGATTCCCGGCGTCCAGCTTCATAATGCGAAGGTCCACGCGTTCCAGCGCAGCCCTGATCTCTGGCAGGTGAACCATTGAGGAATTAGAGAGTACGGCAATTTTTGAGGAGGGGCTGAGTTCATCCCGGATTTTCAGGACCTTCTCCACGATTGCCGTAAACCGAGGGTGCAGTGTGGGCTCCCCATTGCCTGAAAAAGTCAGGTAAGCCGGCGGGGAATTCAGTTTCTGTATAGAATTATGAAGAGCTTCAGAAATTTCATCTTCATCTGGAAAAGGCCCATCGTTCATCACCGAGTAATCGGTCCAGCCATACTGGCAGTAGAGGCAGTTGAATGAACATACCTTGTGTTCGGTAGGCAGGAGGTTTATGCCCAGTGAGATACCCAGCCGGCGTGATTGAACCGGGCCATAAATGATCCCTTTTTGCAATGGTAATAACATACTAATTCCTATCATAGATCTTATTAATGGTTTGGCTTATTCTTAAAATGCCCTCGTTTATCTCATTTTCATTCAGGGTGGAGATGGATATCCGGAAGCAGACTGGCGATTTATTATTAGGGAAGTAAGGTTTCCCGGGGGTTACCAGTACCCCGTTTCTGGCCAGCAGGCGGTGTATCTCTCTTTCATTCACAGGAGACTTATGGAGTTGCAGCCAGAGCAAATACCCCCCGGCAGGTTCTACCCAGCTTATTTCACTTCTCTGCAGATTATCACGAAGTGCCTTTAGGGCAAACTGCATCCTTTTCCGGAAGGCACGGTTCATTCTTTTGACATGTAGATCGTAGATCCCTTTCCAGCAGAAATTCGCCATTGCTGCCTGTATAGGCATATTAGTGGATAGATCGGATATCTTTTTAAGGGCCAGCAAACGCTTTATACATTCATCTTCGGCAGCAATCCAACCCAGGCGCAATCCCGGAAAAAGAATTTTGGAAAAGGTTCCCAGGTAAATGACCAGGTGCTTCTTATCCATGGATTTCAGGGGTAGGGGCACCTTTCCGACATAGCGGATCTCCTCTTCGAAGGCATCTTCAATGATTGGCACCCGGTGTTTTTCGCAAAGGGCTAACAGGTTTTCCCGGTGAGCCTGTGAGGTTGTGATACCGGTCGGATTATGGAGATTGGGCATAGTATAAAGGAAGGCTGGCCGGTGATTTTTAAGTTTACCGCCCAGTGTATCCAGGCAAAGCCCTGATTCCATCATAGGGATACTGACGATCCTGTTGCGATAGTAGCGAAGCAGTGGAAGCACCAGCGAATAGGTAGGGGATTCCACTATTACCTCGCTATCCTTCACGGTGAGCAATTTAAGCAGCAGTTCGAAGCCATTTTGAGCACCATTGGTAACCAGTATTTCATCAGCGGTAATAGCTATGCCGTGGATCTGCAACCGTTTGGCGATGAATTCCCTGAGGGCCGGGTAACCCTGGGGATCACCGTAATTCATAAGCTCCGGCTCGGAGGACAGCAGAGTTTCATTAAAGCATTTTCGGAAATCATCTATAGGGAACAGCCGGGGGTCGAGTTCCAGGCTGGCCAGGTCAATAGTGCCGGGGGGTACATTAGCATTCTGGTACTGGGCAGAATTCCGAAAATAGCTATAAACCTCCCGGGATGCCGGAGAGGAATACTTTTGCCAGGGGATAATGCCTTTATCCAGACGCTTATCGAAAGTAGCGATCTCTTCCCGAGCCCTGACCACCGAGTAGGATCCCGGACGGCTTTGAATGTAACCATACGCCCAGAGCTCCTGGTAAGCCTTGAGAACCGTGGAACGATGAAGCCCAAGCTCATCTGCCAGGGTACGGGTGGCCGGAAGCCGGTCGCCCTTTTTAAGAGCCCCCGTCTCAATTAAACCCTTGACTTGCTCGAAGACCTGCTGGAAAAGGGGCTGGGGATCACCGGGGTTTATCTTTAAGATCAACATTACCTGCCTATAATATGACGATTGCATATATACATTTTAAAAATCGAAAGGTAAATTTAATTCAAAATCGGTAGCCCGTCAACAACCAATTTCGATAAAATTTGAGTGGGCCAATTAAAGGTGTTTAAACCACTGTTTAACGGGTTTAATGAGCAAAGCTAAACGTACAAATCTATTTTTGGTGAGTCTTTTGGCCAGGATAATTACCGTTTAAAAATGATAGTATCTCACGGGGATGATTGATAGTGATACCATCGGGCAGGTCAAATCGCTCAAGGTTCTGGTGGCCGTTGGAGAAAAGCACACATCTGCAACCTATTTCTGATGCCAATTCGAAATCATGGAAAGTATCACCTATCAACAAGGTTTCCGATGTTGGAATTTTTAGCTTTTTCATCAATGCTTTGCCGTTATCTATCTTGCTTTCGGCATAATGATCGGAGAGTCCTACTACTTCCCTGAAATAGGTTTTCAGTCCGTTTTTGCTAATCAATTTATGGAGCATAGCCTGCTCCATTGCTGAGATTACTACCTGCTCAATACCCAATTTAAATATACGGTCAACCATATTCAGAGCTCCTCGTCGGAGAGGAGAATGTAAAAGTGCCCGGTAATACTCGTCGATATATTCTACCGCAATCTCCGAGAAGGGCTCCTTTTGAAAATCGAAGCCCAAAGCTATATAATAATTGATAACAGGAAATGTAAAGATCTGCCTGTAGTGGTCCCTGGTCAGGGATGGCATCCCCCGTTTTTGAAGCATGGGGTTAATAGCCTGAAGACAGGCTTTCATATCATCCAGCAGGGTCCCGTTCCAATCCCAGATGACTAATCTAATCTTATTTTTCATCCGGACATCTTCTTGATTTAAAACAGGTGCCTCTTTTTGGCTTCTTCTTCCAACATGGGTTTGAACTTGGGGTGGGCTACATTGATAAGTGCTTCGGCCCTTTCACGCAGATTTTTTCCGTGCAGGTAAGCAATCCCGTATTCTGTAACCACGTAATGGACATCTGCCCGTGTAGTCACCACACCGGCTCCGGGTTTCAGCATAGGCACTATCCTGGAATACTCATCCTTTTTTGCGGTAGCCGGCAGGGCAATGATGGGTTTTCCGCCCTTCGATTGTGCGGCGCCGCGGATAAAATCCACCTGGCCCCCGAAACCGGAATATATCTTGGTACCAATAGAATCAGAACATACCTGGCCGGTCAGATCCACCTCGAGGGCTGAATTGATGGCTACCATGTTATCGTTCTGCCTAATTATGAATGGATTATTGGTATATTTTACGGGATGGATTTCGAATAATGGATTATTATGGGCATAATCATAGAGATTCTGTGAACCGAACAGAAAAGTAGCGATTACTTTATAAGGGTGAAGATTTTTCTTGGAGCAATTAACCACTCCTTTATTGATAGCCTCCATCACGCCATCGGAGATCATTTCGGTATGGATACCCAGGTCTCTTTTCCCCTCCATGGCTTTAATGGCTGCGTTGGGGATGCCCCCGATCCCCAGCTGAAGGGTAGACCCGTCTTCAACCAGGCTGGCGATGTGGCCGCCGATCCTCTCCTCTACTTCGGTAAAACCCTTGCTGATTAGTTCCGGTAAGGGCCGTGAGACCTCCACCACTTTATCCGCCTGGGAAATATGGATGAATGAGTCGCCAAGGGTTCGGGGCATCTGTTCGTTAACCTGCAATATCACATATTTTGCAGTTTCTACCGCTGCTTTCGAACAGAGACACTCTACACCCAGGGAAACAAATCCATGTTCATCAGGGGTCGATACGTGAACGAAGGCTATGTCGAGATCGATCAACCTTGAATAGAACAGATTTGGTATTTCATATAAGAATACGGGGACATAATCGGCCCTGCCGTCGTTCACCGCAGCCCGGTCAGCGGGTCCCACGAAAAGGGAATTATGCCTGAAATGCCCTTCCATTTCCGGTTTGGATAATGGGTCATCACCCCATAAAAGCACATGGGTTATCTCGACATTCCGTAGCTCATCCTTTCGTTTCGCCAGCCCCTCGGAAAGATCAAAGGGAGTTGCGGCATTCCCGCTAATATATAGTGTATCCCCGCTTTTAACTGCAGAAACGGCCTCTTCCACCGAACATGATTTCTTTTTATATTCTCCTAACCAGGTCATTTCAAGTACTCCTTCTTTAGCTCACCGTTATCGATATAAATACCCCTCTGTATTTCCGGATAACGTACTTTAGCCCCTTCAAACCCAGACTTGACTATCTCCTTCAGATAAGGGATAATACCATTGGTGAGGGCATGTGTTGCAGAACGGGGTACCAGGCTTGTGGCAGTGGGCATGCAGAAATGAATGACCCCTTCCTCGGAAAAAATAGTATCACCGCAGTGGCTTATTTTACTGGTCTCAACACAACCTCCCTGATCGATCGAGAAATCCAGTATCACGGATCCCTTCTTCATGGTTTTCACCATTTCCCTGGATATCAGGACAGGCGCTCTCTCTCCGGGGATTAGTACGGCTCCGATAAGCACATCAGCGAACCTTACCAGTTTTTCTAAATTTCTTTTATTGGCGAAGAGGGTGGTTAAATTGTATCCCACATGTTCATATACCCATTCCAGTTTCTTTCTATTATTATCTAAGACATATACATTGGCACCGATTCCTTTAAACACGCGTGCTGCGGTACGGCCCAGGCTACCCGCCCCAATGATCACTACTTCCGCCGGAGAAAGGCCCGGAATACCCCCCAGCACAATCCCTCTGCCGCCATTTGTGGCTTCAAGCAACCTCGCGGCTAACTGCAAGGATTGAACACCGGCTAACTCACTCATGGGAATTACGATAGGCAGCTCCCCGGAATCGGTTTGAATTATCTCATAACCCAAAACTGTACATTTTTTCTGAACAAAGGTGTCGATGGTTTCCTTTGAAGCAGTAACCAAATGGAAAAAACCCATAACGACCTGGCCCTCTTTCAGGTACTTAACCTCGTTTTTATCCAGTGCGCGAACCGAAATGATAATCTCTGAGCGCTTGTAAACTTCGGCTTTGGAATAGACGATCTGGGCGCCTGAACTTTCGTAGTTGCGATTATCGAAGCCAGCGGCATCCCCTGCTTCATTTTCCACATACACGACTGCTCCAAGATCTACTAATTCCCTGACCCCCCGGGGGGATAAGCCTACCCGACATTCCGGAATCTCCTTGTACTCCGGAACCTCCTTAGGAATTCCGAATATCATATAGCCTCCTTTTTGCTTTCACCCTTTAAGCTTGAAAAAAACCATTGCCGCCATTCAGCACCAGGGCATACTAATAATCAAAGCCCTGACGAGCATTAACACCGCGCTGGTAGGGGTGTTTGATGTCCAGAATTTCACTGACCAGGTCCGCGCGCTTCACCAGTTCCGGTGAAGCATAACGGCCTGTGATAATTATCTCCAGTTCTTCGGGACAGTCATCCAGTAATCTTAAAACCCGGTCCAGGTCTATCAAGCCGTAATCAATAGCCACATTAAGCTCATCCAGCACCACTACATCGTAGTCTTTGCCCAAAATTACCTTTCGGGCATGCTGGAAGCCTTCTTCGGCCAGTCTAAGGTCCTCTTCAGAAGGGTCACCCTTTTTCACGAAGGTAGGGAGCCCGAATTGAAGCAGTTCAAAATTAGGGATCATAGGAGCGATCTTCACTTCACCATAATTAATATCCCCCTTCATGAACTGGATCATGATCACCTTCAATCCATGACCACAGGCCCGTAGCGCTTGCCCCAGCGCGGAAGTGGTCTTACCCCTGCCATTGCCCGTATAAATCTGCAACATTTGTTTAAATACCTTTCGGATATACCGGTGGATCAGTATAACCCTATCACTCCTTCCAGAATTATTTAAAATTCGACTTCCGGATTATCGGATCGCAGCAAAGCCCCGTTCCAGGTCTTCCAGAATATCATTAATGTCTTCTATTCCTACCGAAATTCGGATCAAGCCGGCTTCGATACCTGCTTTAGCCAGGTCCTCAGCGCTGTAAGTAGAATGGGTCATAGATGCGGGATGTTCAATAAGCGTAGTAACTGCTCCCAGGCTCACCGCAACCTGACAGAGCTGCATAGCATCCAGGAATTTTTTCCCGGCCTCGCGGCCCCCCTTCAGTATAAAAGCCATCATTGCGGAGGGACCCCGCATCTGCTTCTGGGCAAGTTCATATTGAGGATGGCTCTTTGAACCGGGATAAAACACTTGCTGAACCTCCGCTTTCCCCTCAAGATATTGGGCTACTTTTCGGGCATTCTCCACATGACGGTCCATCCGGACTACCAGGGTTTGCAGTCCCCGCAGGAAGAGGTAAGCAGTCATCGGAGCCATAATCCCACCCAGGTCCACACAGGTCTTATACTTGATCTTTTCGATTAAGGCCTCGGATGAAACCACCATTCCACCCACTGAATCGCTATGTCCGCCGATATATTTGGTAGTGCTGTAGATAACGATATCAACACCCAGCTCTATTGGTCTCTGCATGTAAAAGGTCGCAAAGGTAGTATCCACTGCAACGGGGATGTTATATTGATGGGCGAATTCGGCCGTAGTTTTCAGGTCAACTATATCAAGCGTGGGATTTGCCGGGGATTCGGTAAGGATGAGTTTTGTGTGTTCGTCCACAAGCCCATTATTTTTAATATCGTTCACGAAGTCGGCTGCCTTGGCCCAGCGTACCTCGATATTCCAGCGTGGCAATATCTTGTCCAGAAGGGCAAATGTTCCGCCATATATGGGTTCAGATACGATCAGATTATCCCCGGAATCACATAGGGCAAGTATAGTTGTAGATATTGCGGCCATTCCGGATGCAAATGCGCAGGCGGCCTCTCCACCCTCCAGAAAAGCCATCTTCTCTTCTAAATATTTCAGGGTTGGATTCTGCAGACGGGTATAGACGTAGCCCTCTTTTTCACCTGAGAAAAGGTCCGCGCCGTGCTGAGCATTCTCAAAAGTGTACACAGCAGCCAAATATACCGGGGGAGCTAAAGCTCTGGTTTCTTTACATGCCGGCAATTCCTTACCCATTACGACCTTGGTTCCGATACGCATCAAACGCCTCCTTAAAGAAAATTATTGAATTCCTTC
>JAFGGQ010000097.1 GCA_016930435.1 bacterium | reverse complement strand
GACGGGAACCGGGCTTTCGGCATCCGGCAGCGGGACAATGAACCTGGGAGTAAATCTTAATTCCGGCAATGCCTCCGGCCAGATACCTATCTCTAACGGAACCCTTTGTACTAACTTAAACGCTGATATGCTTGATGGTCATCATTGGAGCGAAATCCCTTCGATCCCTGCAAACAATGTCACGGGTTCCGGGATTGCGACCCAGGTAGCCTACTGGAATGGAAGCAATTCCATAACCGGTGAGAATAACCTATACTGGAATAGTACTAATGACCGGTTGGGCATTGGAACGTCAAGTCCCACTCAAGCCCTTGAAGTCAATGGGAACGCTCTGGTTACCGGAAATGAATGGGTTTCCACAAGTGTCTCATCTTCTGACGGAATTCGAATAGGGACATCTTCTAATCCTGCAAATTCAAGGATTTACGTTGCTTATGATAACACCGATATCTACGGTATTTATGTTACGATGCCGGGGTGGGCAATTTACGGCGATGCAAGCGGTGGAGGCGGCCGCGGTGTAATGGGACGCGGCGGTGAAGCAGGTGTGCGCGGTGAATGTCTTGGCTCCGGTTCAACGTGGGGCGCACTCGGATATACAGATTTAAGCACCAATTACTTTGCAGGATACTTCAATGGCAATACATCGATAGCAAATGGATTCGGTTATTATTTGAATGGAACGGCAACCAATAACGCTGGAATTTACACCCAATCAGGTTCCAACAGGATGTTTATCAGGGCTGAAACTACTTCTCCAGTCGCAATGTTCCATTCTACCGGATTAACCCTAAGGCCAAGTGCTGCTGGCGGTTATTTAAATTTCGGCAACTCAACTGCAGGTTCCGGTGGCTATGGCATCCGCGATAATTCCGGTATAATAGAATACAAAAATTCCGGCGGAAGCTGGACAGCATTCTCAGGGGGAAGCGGCGATGTAATTGCGGGTACAAGGAATGATAATTATCTGACCAAATGGAATACTGCTGCTGCAAAAACAATCACTAATTCTCAATTATATGATAATGGAACCAATATAGGTATCGGAACTACAACCCCTGCATATAAACTGCATGTTTCGGCATCTGCATCATCCCCGAATCCGGTCGGATATTTCAACAATACTGTAACTTCAAACGAGGGCAGGGGTGTTATTGGGATATGCGATAATACCGACTGGTATGGTATTGGCGTAGAAGGCATTGGTGGATATATCGGCGTTAAAGGTGAAGTTACTCCATCTGGTTCATATCAATACACAGGTGTACAAGGATTAGCCGATGGTGGTACCGGGTCAAACTATGGGATTTATGGTTCTGCCACTGGTTCGGGCACCAATTACGGTGGTTATTTTATAGCCGATGATATTGGTGTTTATGGAGTAGCCAGTTCTGCGACTGGTTTTGGGGGCCGATTCCAAAATACTAATGCCAGTGGAACAGGGCTTTTAGCAAGTGGCAACAATATTGCCGGGTCATACCTGACCGGTGGATCCGGTGTGGCGGGTTCAAGTTCCAATGTCGGGGTACTCGGCCATGGTGACGCCACCCCCGCAAGCTGGGGCATTTACGGTATTACTGATGCTTCCGATGGTATCGGAGTATATGGTGAATTTAACTCTGATATTTTTGGCGCGCTGGGAACTCAATACAACGGCGTTTTAGGTGTTAGCAATAATACATCCGGCGCGGGTGTTCTCGGGAATGGCGGATCAACAACTTCAGGAATATACGGAACGACAAGCGCATCTTCGGATTTTGGGGTTGACGCAAGAAACACCAACAGCTCTGGCACCGCCATAATAGGGGTTGGCAACAATGTTACAGGATCATATCTCACCGATGGTTCCGGAGGAGCATTCACCGGTTACTCATTCGGATCATACAATAAGTTCACTGGAAGCAGTATCGGCAATGGCTTTGGGGATATTGGCGCTACCGGGGTATATGCCACAGGAGCTTTTTATGATTTTGGTGCGGCAACCCCTGCATATAGATATGGCGTTTGCGGCTATTTCCCGGACGCCAATAATTACTCTAACTACAGCGCGGGAGTGATCGGTATTTTTAATACAGCAAACGCATGTGTAGGGGCATTAGGATATGTTAATGGCTTTAATTCTATAATAGGAGTATATGGCGCTCAGGGTGATGGCCATTATGCCGGATACTTCAGCGGCGACGTATACGTAAATGGTACTTTATCTAAAACAGGAGGATCCTTCTTAATCGACCACCCTGATGACCCGCTTAATAAAACACTTCGCCATAATTTTGTCGAATCTCCGGAGAATTTATGCCTTTACCGGGGCAAGGCTGTTCTCAATAGCGAAGGATCAGCAAGGATCGAAATGCCCGACTATTATTCTTCCCTTACAAAGGAAGAAGAAGCAACGGTTACACTTACTTCAATCGGCAAACCTTTCAACGTAGGCTATGATTGGAACGATAATTTTACTGTATTTACGATTTATGGAGAGCCGAATCGGGAAGTAAGCTATATGGTCCTTGCTGACCGCGATGATCCGGTGATGCAAAGGCTAAAGAAACCGGTAGTGGAAAGTAAAGGCCCAGAAAACAATATTCCAAGTGGAGTTTTATTTAATCCAGAAGCCTACGGATACCCGAAGGAGATGGGTTTGGATTATTTGAATAAAGGGGTTTCAACTGAAATAACCAATATTCTTTCAATTCAAAATAATCAGCCTACCCAAAAAGTTTTCTCTAACAACAAAGAATTGAATTTAGGTATTTCTGATCATTCAGACAAAAATCCAGTTAAATCTGAGAATAGAAAAAACATTGAAACGAATGAGATCACTCCTTTGGATTCGGGTAAAGAATAGATATACGATATGCTTTTTGCTGTTGTATTGTAATTAATACTTTATTTCTTGACACTTAAGGGTTAAAGCACATCGCAAAAACCACAGTTTCATCGATGGTCTATTTCTTTAATAAATCTGTTTTTTCTATATTCTTATTATGGTATTCAATTAACCTGTACCTGGACTATTTTTATTAAAGTTTATAGTAATTCTTTCCCAATAAGTTGAGGTATCGAGGAGGGTATTATGTATTTTACAAAATTTTTGATTTTATTGATAACAATTTTATCCTTTTGCACTTGGGCATCAGGCCAAATCCCTCAAGTTATTAATTACCAGGGCAAACTCACCAGCCCTGTCGGCATTGCGCTTGATGGTCCTACAGGTGTGAAATTCTCCATCTACAGTGATTCAACGGGTGGGGCAGCCCTCTGGAGCGACAGCCTGGAGGTAAGCGTTTCCAAGGGTCTATTTGATGTAGTTTTAGGTCCTATTCCCCTGAACTTTGACCAGTTTTACTGGGTTGAGCTGAAGGTAGAGGGAGAAATCCTTGTTCCCCGGCAGCCTTTATCTGCCGTTCCTTATGCAATCTACTCTAACCATTCAAATGTATCAGATTCCGCTGCACAGGTAAATTGGGAGGATATTATCAATCCACCGCCAGCAGTCAATCCATACCATTTCATTTGGAATCAGGACAGCATTGCTCAGACCTCTGCCAATTTCTTTATCGGGGGCGACGGCACAATTGCTGGTGGCAATTTCACTATCGATTCTCCCTCTCACCCTGGCCGCACATTTGCTATTACCTGCGGAGGCCGCCAGGAAATCCACGCCGCAAATGACCTCGTATCCTACTCAAGTGGGCACACCGAGGTCAGGGTAGGTACTTCCGGGGGTACAAACCAGGATTTCTACATCACCGACGGAAGCGGGAACAAGTTCTTCGCGGCCGAAGGCGACGACCAACAGGTAGGGATCGGGACAATTAACCCGGAGGCTAAATTACATATAGAAACCAGTTTTGGGGGTGGTTCAGAACTGCTGAGAATGTTCAATTTTTCCACCGCTGTCGGCGCGTACGAATTCCTACGGCTGGGCCAGAGCACTACTAACTGGGGGATACTAAGCTATAACAATACCGATAAAGAGATGAGCCTGCAGTCAAATCTTAATTCGGATGGGGGCATTGCCCTGCGCACGCAGTCCGGGGACCCCATTAAATTTGTTATAAATAATTCCGATGAGGTTATGAGGGTACATGGTAACGGGAATGTTGGTATTGGAACCTCTTCACCGGTGGCAAAGCTGGATGTGAACGGATATATTGTTATGCGCACAACTATGATTCAAAATTGCGGATTTGAGTCAGGGGGTTACACTTCTTGGAATATTGTATCGGGTGGACAGCGTACTCCGGCAATCTATCAGGACCGCACAAAAGCGCCTGAAGGCAAATACTGCTTCGGTTATGAAGGAGACCATTCCAGCTTCTATGGTACTTCAGACAGGCTGGTCTGGGGGATCGAACAGGATATTCCAAATCTACATGTAATCACTGAAGCCTCGAGGTTCAGGTTTTATACATACGGTGGGGCGGACTGCCAGTACCATCACTGGCATATCCGCATCACATATACCGATGCATCATCAACGGTGATCGACAATTATCCTACCGAGGGGGGTGATTCCGATTGGCTTGCCACGCACGGAATTCCTGCAGATAAGCAGGTTTATCTCGTGGACCTGTATTCCCGGGGAGCTACCCTGAATAAAACCATAGATAAAATTGCCATAGAGATACACAAGTGCCACACCGGATATACACGGTATCCCCCCGAAGTATATCTCGATGGCTTTAGCTTATTTTATGAATAGTGCTGAATTTGGTTTTATCATTTGCAAAATTGATAAAAAAAATCCCTATAAGATTGAAGCGGTAAACGCCTAATCACCTGAGTCAATGTCTTCATTTATTGGTTGTTCGAATATAATTTCCTGGTCTTCATCCTTTAATTTGCCTTCAACATCCCTAATCCAATCCCATACGTCATAAACCAAAGATGTTTTATACTGATCATATTTAAGATAGAATTTCAGGGCTTCTTCAAGGCGATTATAATGATACTGGTACACTATACCCAGGCAATAATAAGCCATTGCGAATGTTGAATCAATGGCCAGAACATTCCGGAAATAGTATTCCGCTTCCCCGGCGTAGCCCTGATCATAATTTAGTATTCCAAGGTTCAGTAAAGCCCAGCGGTTCGATGGGTCAATATCCAAAACCTGGCTATAGATTTCGGCAGCATCCTCGTCGTCTCCCATAGATTGCTTGATTATCCCCCCTAATAGAACGTAATTGGGCAGCAGGATACTGTCTCCTGCCCAGAGCATATATGCGTCTTTTAGATTGGCGGAATCAAGAACCAGTTTTCTAATTTCCAGGTATTTACCCCAGGCCATCATCCCGGTGGGATCTTCCTGGCTGACCGGATATTCAGGCACATAGTCCGGATTCACATCTTGTATATTCTGTATAGTCAGCACGAAGTACTCGTTGTAGTTGTTTTCGGCGGACCAGTAAAGTTCTTCGAAATAATCCTTTAACCGGTGATCCGGATCACTGAGCGGGAAGTGTGGAGTTATCAGGAAACCATATTCCCCTTGATCATCAATAAAAGATAGCTGGAACTCAATATAGGCATATCGGCCTTTCATTGGAGTCTGGTCTAAGTCAAGGTGCGAGTATATATCGCATAAAAAAGCGCAGGGTTCAGTCTTTCGGGTAATCCCGGCTCGCCAGAAAGGTGTTCCAAATATTCCGGCGACCTCGTTAAGCTCATACTGGGGCCCGATGAAACGGGTTTTATCCTTAAAGTGAATAACCGTTTTTATAGCGATGATCAGGCAGTCATTCCCCCATTTTTGGGTGATCTGGAGCTGGCCGCAAGCCCGGCCAAGGGGATCCCAATGCTGACCGGTGTAATCTATAACAAGCTTTACTGCTTTTTCATCAATTGCCCTTTTCGGAATCTCCTCGGGAACCAAGGTATCCTGCTCACGTAAAATATCAAAAGCTTCCTCCAGATAGTCCTTTTTTTTCTCCTTCAAATACCAATGGATATTATTAAGGCCAAGCATTATATTAATGCGTTCCTGAATAGCGGGTTCCCTCTTCACCCACCTTTCACCCGCAAGGTCATCCAGTCTCTTTTCGGCTTCCTTGTAGTTCCCGCTCTTCTGAAAAAGCCGGATAGATGCGAGGTGATAATCGACATCCTGGGGATAAGAGGAAAGCAGCTTTTCCAGGATTCTCTCAGCATACTGGTAACATCCCATGTCAATCTCTATAAGAGCAAGGTTATACTGATAATCATGCTCATCCATGATCTCTAACTTATTTGCTAAACTCAAGTAGAACAGACTATTAAGTTGATCGCCGCTGGCATAATATTTTGCCAGTCTTTCCACAATTAGAGGCTCGAACCCTTCTATGGCAGGATCAGATAACAGAGAGTCAAAATCAACATACTCTTTTTCCATTTCCTCCTGGCATTTAAGCTGTTCAAACAAGGAAATAAAAAGGGTTGTATCACAGGGATTTTGGGTGCAGATATCACGATTGAATGAGCGCAGAATTTTTTCAGCGGAGGAAAAATTCCCTTCATCTATTTACCGATGGTTAAAGCATTAAAAGGGCATCCTGCTTTACTCTGCTGGGAAATTTTCAATGAACCGGAAG
>JAFGGQ010000096.1 GCA_016930435.1 bacterium | reverse complement strand
ATATCGAAAAACAGGTTATTAGAATATAAACTTCGGAATAAAATTTGCATTTTTTGTACAATTCGTAATACTCATAAATACATGTTCATCAAATATGTAACTTATATTCAACATTATCAACTGCATTTTACGGGATAATATAATATTTATTTCAGATAAAGCAATCTTTGCTGGTGATTATTGCCCCCATAATTTGCTTTAAGCAAGTAGATCCCGCTGGAAAGGGATGGGTCAGGTATCCATTCCGATATCCGGTAATAACTGAACTTTTCCCATATCAGCCGGCCGTTAAGGTCGAATATTTGCAGGTTGGAATTGGGGAGGGTTTCGATCCGGCATGCTGAATTAAACGGGTTAGGATATGTATTGATTCCGAACAGGTTGGGGATTTGGGTTTCCCATTCGATATTGTTTAGGTGGTCAATTTTAACCAGGTAAATATCATAATTTTCATAGTAAATATTGGCGACTGCTCCAGCAATTATATAACCACCGTCCTCGGTAAGGGTTATGTGATTTGCCCGGTATTGTCCAATTCCCCCGAATTGATCTGCCCAGATCACTTCACCCTCATCATCGACCTTAATAACATAAGCTTTTCTCAGGCTATCATCAGTGGAGGATGTATAGCCGGCAAGCAGGCACTCGCCGGTATGGGTTGGAACAGACCACCCTAAATTTTCCCTGCTAGCTCCGCCATAAGTTTGAGTCCACAGTGTTTCTCCTAAGGCATTCGCCTTAACCAGATATATATCCCATAAGCCGGCTCCAAATGATGCGGTGCGGCCAGCCAGGAGATATTCATTATCAGAAGCCGGATAAATGTTGATAAAGAAGTCCTCTTCGGAGCCGCCATAAGTTCTTTTCCACACTGTATTCCAGTCCCGGTCAAAATATACCAGATAAGCGTCCCTGCCGCCAGCGCCAAAGGATGTAGTGGAGCCACAGAGCAGGTATCCCCCATCATGGGCTTCGGTGACCATATAACCGAACTCCCAGAGGGAATCACCGTGTTCCATAGACCAAAGATTTTCGCCTTCCGGGTCTAACCTGAACAAGTAAGCATTGGACCCGGTTCCATCCGGATAATATGAGGTTCCGGTAAACAGATAATTCCCTTCGACGGTGGGCATAATATGAGAAACATAATCATTATGAGTTCCACCCAGAACCCTTGTCCAGAGAGTATCTCCCACAGTATTCAATTTAAGGATATAGATCTGAGCTGCATCACCGAATGAGAAGGAGTAACCCGCAATAAGGTAGCCGTTATCGGGGGTTTCCAGGATATAATTACTATGATCATTTCCGGTTCCGCCGTACAACCCGGACCATTCCGTTTCGCCACTTTCCGTTAATTTTACCACATAAATATCGTTATCGCCCGGGCCGTAGGATTGGGTTTGCCCGCAAATAATATAGCCTCCGTCAGAGGTTTGCCGGATGCAGTACATGTGGTCATTAGCCGCTCTACCGAATATACGCTCCCAATCGGAATGTGCCAGGCTGAAAACGGCAATTATCAGAAACAGTATCCAAATAGTTTTTCCCATTACAAGGTTTTCCTTTTTTAAAAATATTCCCCTTATTCCGGCTAAATTTATCGGATAAGATAGTGTTTTTATTTAATTTTAGTAACCTGGCGAATTTGTCAAGCAGAAAGAATATTAATACTACTATTCCTTTCGTTGAACAGCTCGTCTTTCAAGATATGCATGTAGCTCTTTTCTGAAGTTTTGGGGGGCATCCATAGCCGAAACTACCTTTCGGATCTCCCGGAAGCCCGGCATCTGTTTTTGTTTTGACCAATATTCAATCTTGCTTTGAATATTGACGGGGGATTCACCGAGATAAATCTCATCTCCGTAGCCCAGCTCTACGACGCGCTGGGTATTCCATTCATGTTCGAAAATAGACGGAATACAGAGTATAGGCACGCCATAAGCCAGTGCTTGATAGATAGATCCGTTGCCCCCCTGGCATATAACCAGATCGACCCGATCCAATATTGCTGAGTGGTTGATGAACTCCCGGGAATAGATATTGCTCTCATTGATGGTATGCCGGTGCTTTCCGGAGAGAATTATGTTGAATTTTTTCAGAAAAGGCTGTGTAAGAAAACCCAATCTTTCCCAGTCCCCGGTGGATCCCATTGTTATCAGGATGGTCTTTTTTTCGGGGTGGATCATTTTAATTATTTCCGGTTCCGGTTTGTTTTCACTATGGTACAGCGGCCCGATTATCCGGAAGTTTTGGGGCAATTTTTTTTGTGGGAATAGCACAGGCGAATCTACTATGAGGTTCAGGTTGCCTTCGAACTCCTGGAGGAAGGAAAATCTTGATTGTAATTTGTATTGCATGCGTAATTTTCGGAATGGCCTGTGTGTGATCCGGAAGGCGGCTTTCTCTGCAAGCTTAACCAGGTTATTGAACAATTGTGGTGGGAGTGCGCTGGCGTATTTCCGGGCGGGATGAACCCGGGGAAGCCGCCGGGGGACGCCGTAGTAACGGGACATATACCCATTTATCAGTGCCAGATGAGGCGTGCAGGTGTATTCCGCAGCCATTCGAAGGGTGATGACGGCGTCCCCCACCACCGCCAACGGGCGGTGCTTCCGGATCCCCTCCACCTGACTCCGAAAAACCCGCTCCAGATTGGCATGGTTTATCCATCCAAAATCAAAGGCACGGGCACCACTCATTACCTCATCTACGGAAATCCCCTCAATCTGAATTATCGAAAATCCCATATCCTCTACAAAATTACCGTAGTCTGAACTGCTAAATAATACTTCATAATCATCCCTAAGTGCACAAGCCAATTGCAAACAGCGTAAATAATGAGATAATAAATTAAATGGAAAAAAAATTATTACTGGCTTTGCCATCACACTTCCATAGTTTTTAAAAAATAAATAAATATTATCAGAGAATTGCCGCTTAGCAAGAACAAAAAACTGCCGGTTTAACAGAAAAATCTTTCTCCCACAAATGCCAATTAATAGTCTGCCGGAAAATACGCCCCGATATATAAATCGGCTAATTCGCATACCCGCCAATGTGAACAAAACTTTTAACCTTATCTATAATAGGAGCATTAAGGTAATACTCGGTGAATAACCTCCTGACCTCCCCAAGAATCTCCTCGCCACTTCTCTGTTCCTCTAACATAGCCAGCAGCCGGGTAAGAACAAATTCATTGAGATATGAAAAATGAGTAGTCACGGAAAGATAAAGGTTCTTGCTCCAAAACGCTTCGTAAATTCCATCCTCGTTCTCCTTGACCAGTGAAGAAAGATACTGCTCCCCATCCACAACCATATTGAACCAGGCATAGGGATTCTCTTCAACCTTCCTGCTGATGGGAATTACCTCGCATCCGGATACAGGCTGGTCCGGGCCCTGTATCAATACTTTTACCCCCTTCCGGGCAGTCCTTTCAAGCAGTGACTGGATCTTCTCCAAAACACCCCGCTTAACATCTACAAGGACTACATCACGGGCACTCTGCAGCATGTTAAGACCCCTCTCAAAAAGCTGGTCAATATTGTGCAAACGAAAAATACCCTCCTGCTTCTCTAGGGAACCCATATCCCGAAGGCTCTTCTCTAGCCTCACTCGCCTTACCTCAAAATTGCGCTCTAATTGATCCAGATACTCTTTAATAGGAATAGCGGCATATAACTGAGGCCTTGAAGTGTCATCACGAATAATTGCCCCCTTGCTCATAAGCGCCTCCATAGCCTTGTAGGTGTTTGGCACCGGTTTGCCCAACAACTTGGCAATACGGTATCCGGTGGAGTTGGGTTCCTGAAGTAAAGAGAGATATACACGGGCCTCAAGCTCATTAAAACCGATCTCCATCAACAATTTAACATTTTCATAGTCCATCACTCCTCCTGGTTAATAGTAGCAATATACAACTACTACATTTCGGGGCAAGAAAAATATATAATATTTTCCAAATTAATGTCTGACTTTCAGGAGAAACTTAGCGGGATGGTTATTGTAAATACGGTTCCCTCACCCGGAATGCTTTTCACTCTGATATCGCCGCTGTGCAGCAATACTATATGTTTGACTATGGATAATCCCAATCCGGTGCCCCCCATCTCCCGGGAGCGGGATTTGTCAACCACATAGAAGCGTTCGAAGATGCGGTCCAGGTTTTCAGCGCCAATACCTATGCCGGTATCCCGCACTTCTATGACAACATTACTATCCTTTGTCGTGAAGTAAAGATGGATTTCCCCCTTTTCGGTATATTTAATGGCATTGTCCACCAGGTTGCCAAGCATTTCTTCAAGGTAGAAAAAATCTCCCCGGAAAGCATGCAACTCGGGGTCGAGCTCCACCCTTAGTTTCAGGTTTTTCTCTGAAATCCTGGGGCCGAACATCAGCTTCATATTTTCGATAAGGTCCTGCGCATGGATATTGACAATATTCAATTTGGGTTTACGCTCCTCCAGGCTGGAAAGGACCAGAAGGTCCTGGACGATGGATATAAGCCGTTCAGTGTGCCGTTTAACCACCTCCAAATACTTACCCTGCTCAGAGTTGCACATCTCCTCCAGAATACTCAGATAGCCCTTGATCGAGGTCAGTGGGGTTCGCAGCTCGTGAGAAACATTCACTACAAAATCTTTTTTTACCCTTTCCAGATTCTTGAGGGCGGTGATATCGTGGAAGACTACTACCAGTTCTTGCTCTTGCCCGGTAGAGGTAATGCTGACCGAAAATATACGGTCGTTCAGGCTGATCTCACCGGTCTTAACGGCTTTACTTTCCATGGGGGAGCGCAGCATGGACACCAGATTGGGCTCCCGGATCACTTCCCAGTACAGTTTGCCTTCAGGTTCGGGGACATTGACCATCTCCTCAAGGCTCTTGTTACAAAGAATAATTGCCCCCTTTTTATTGATCACCAGGAGACCGGTTTGAATCGAGGAGATAATACTGGTTAGCTGATCCTGCTTTTGGGAAAGTTTTGTGACCAGGTTTTTGAGTTCCTCGGTCATCAGGTTGAAGTTCTTAGCGAGGTCTCCCAATTCATCATTTTTATATAGCAGCACCTTGTTATCCAGGTCCCCTTGTGCTATTTGGCGGGAGGCATCGGACAATGCTTTGATAGGCCGCAGGAGCCCCCGGGAAAAAGTATAGGATACCAGTAAGGCGATAAAGAGCAGGATCAGGCTTATGGAAATGATACGCACCATCAGACGGTCCAGAAGCTTTTTTATGCTTTCCAGATAAAGACTAACCCGTAGCACCCCAAGGATCTGGTCTCCGGCGATTATACTGCTGGCGACGTATAGCATATTGGTTTCCACCGTCTCGCTGTAGCGCAGGGATGAACCGGAGGGCCGGTTCAGGGCCTGCTTAATCTCGATACGCTCCCGGTGGTTTTCCATCAAAGACGGGTCTTTATCAGAATCCGCGATCACTTTGCCGTCGGGTAAAACGATGGTGATCCTGGTTTGGGAATCCCGGCCAAGGTCCTTCACCATACTATCCAACGCCCAGAATTCTTCATTCTGTATAAGTGGGGTTATCAAGGGCGATAAGAACCGGGTTATACTCTCAAGGTTTCGCCTTTGATTATCTAAATAAAAACCCCTGATTGTTTTAAAGGATAACCCTAACAGCAGAAGGGTTAGTATAACGATAATCAGGAGATAACCCAGAAATACTTTAGCAAAAATGGATCTTCTCATTATTCCAGCTTGTAGCCCACACCGCGAATATTTTTAATCAGGTTGTTAAATCTACCCAGTTTATCCCTCAGGTTTTTGATGTGGACGTCGATAGTCCTGTCCAATACCGCCTTTTCGTCCCCCCAAAGGTGATTTAGTATCTGTTCGCGGCTAAAAACCCATCCCCTTTTCGAAGCCAGGAGACTCAGTATCTTAAATTCTGTTGGGGTCAGATCCAGGCTTTTTCCCTCCAGGAGTACTTCGTATTTTTGGAGGTTGATCTCCAGGATGTCATCAATTACGATTTTATTCCCTGACTCCTTATTCCCCTGCCGCCGCAGAACAGCCTTCACCCGGGCCTCTAATTCACGGGGCGAAAAGGGTTTGGTAACATAATCATCCGCGCCCAGTTCCAGGCCCAACACCCGGTCGGTCTCATCTACACGGGCAGTAAGCATAATGACCGGTATATGCGATAATCTACTATCCATCTTGAGGTTCTTACAGATCTCAAAACCATCCATGTCCGGAAGCATTAAATCCAGAATAATCAGGTCAGGAGGCCTTCTCTGGATCATCTCAAAGAGTGGTTCCGCATTGCTGAATTCTTTGACTTCAAACCCGGATTTTTCCATGAATATAGATACCAGTTCAAGAATGTCCGGATCATCATCAACTACATATATTAATTTCCCCATAATAATTTTTCCCGGTATATTTTATTGTTATTATAAGCCGTTGGAATGCTTTTGTCAATTCTATAATTTTCATATATTTTCTTAACCTGAGTACATTAATTGCCCTAACTTATTATCCTTATGCTTGGAAATTATTACCGGATTGTCAATTTTTGATAAAGGTTTTATTAATTTTGGGTTAAAAACCTGCTTGAATTAGATCAAGACCTAATTGGATCCACAATCCGGTGTTTTCTGATATTTCCCCTTAGATGAAAATAAGATAATCAACTAATCGCCTGGCATGCCTGAGAATATGTGAAACAATAATAATGGTATGTTTTTCATTGACAAAAAAGCTTTATCATTTAAAATAAGTTAGTAGTTCTTTGGGGAATTGAAAAACCCGAACATTGCAATCAATGGTTATTTAAATGCGAGTTATAGCTTTATCTTTTCTAATACTTATCGTGTTCTGGTGCAATCCTTGCCTGTCTGGATGGGAACGCTCATACGGTGGTCCGAAGGATGAAGGAGCAACAGCCGTACTTCAAACCGCAGATGGGGGTTTTTTACTGACCGGTTATACTTATTCCTTCGGAGCTGGCACTTCCGACATCTGGGTTCTGCGCCTAAATTCAGAGGGAGACACGGTATGGACCCGTACATTTGGCGGTGAATATGAAGATTTTCCCAACGCCCTCATTCATACCCTTGATGGTGATTATCTTTTGGTAGGCTGGACACGCTCTTTTGGCAAGGGCTCCCAGGATGCCTGGATATTGAAATTTACCGATGTAGGGGACACGGTATGGACAAGGGTGCTGGGCGGAACCGCATCTGACATTGCCCGTTCAGTTCTTCAAAGCCCCAACGGGAATTTTACCATAGTTGGAAATACGGAATCATTCGGGGCTGATGACGATGACCTTTGGGTGATACGGCTGGACCTCAATGGAGATACCCTGTGGACCCGGAAATATGGCGGACCCGGCGCGGAAATAGGCCATTCCGTTGTGGAAGCCCCTGACGAAGGATACGTAATTATCGGCCATTCCCAGAACACACCCGCTGATTCTTATGATGTCTTTTTACTTAAATTAAATTCCATCGGCGACCTCATCTGGAAAAAGACTTACGGCGGCCGAAGCCACGAAGTGGGCTCAACTATCGCCCTAACCTCCGACAGTTGCTATATCGCCGAAGGTTATACCTGGACTTTCGGACGCGGAAAATCCGACTTCTGGATAATGAAGTTCGACCCTCACGGTGACACCCTCTGGACCCGAACCTTCGGGGGAAAGGACTGGGATTACAGCGATTACATTGTTCAGACCGCGGAAGGAGGCTACGCCGTAGTGGGCTGGAGCGCTACCGAAGGAGAACATGGCATGCATGATGTTTGGCTGATCAAACTCGATGAACAGGGACGTAAAGAATGGGACCGCTCCTACGGCGGACCACTGTGGGATTGGGGAACGGCCATCCACCAGACCTCCGATGGAGGATACATAATCGCCGGCTGGACCGAATCCTTCCGGGATATGGGACGCGATTTCTACCTCATTAAAACCGATTCTAAGGGAAAACTCTGACCTCCGGTTTTAACATAGTGAATAAAAACCTGTGCTTGCTTTGGGGAATGCTTCTGATAATGCTTATTCTATCGGGCTGCGAAGAAGAACCAGAACCCCAAACGGGAAATGTTATCATCATCAGTAACGGGGTTCTAACCGCTCACTTCGTGGATAATGGCGTTCTCTCTGAATACGGCGACCATCCCGAGGGACTCAACGGCATTGCAAGACTCCGCCACATAAATCAGCCGGAACAGGACATTTTCGTGCCATTCCTTGCCGGCTTAAATTACGAAACAACCGCCCTTAGCGGCGTGGAAGATACCACCTGGGAACAAAAAGCCGAACCTCGCTATGAACCCATTTACCTTAACCAGGTGGACGATACCACCGTGGAGCTTTACCAGGAACCCACCACTCGAAAGGAAATCGAGGCCTTGCTCCAATATACCCTGAAGCAAAACCCACCAGCAGTGGATTTTTATTTTCAGTTCTGGCTGCACCGCGCACCGGTCTTTTTGGCCTGGCAAGCCGATTTCACCGCACTGTTCGCATCCTATATGTACGATCCGCAAGATCCCCACCTCTATTTCAGGGGATACACCGGGGGCGACCTCACCCCACGCTGGCTGAGAGCAGCAGCAGAATACCATGGTTCATTCTGGGTTGAAGAGGCAGGTGGTTCCGGTAATTATACTAATTACTATATCCATAAACCCTATTTCGCCGGGATTGTACAGAATGCGCTGTTCATGATTATGCTGAACCCCCCCGAGAACTTCCGGCTCTGGTATTCGCCCACCGGCGGGTGGAACCTGGACTACAACTCACCCGCATGGGACCTGGTGATCACTCAGGATAATGTGCCGGGACCACCATATTACTTCTCCGTTAACGGAAGGATGCTCTTTATCCCCGGTGAAACTGTAGATAACGCACAGTACCACTACGAAGAATGGTTAGAAGAACTAACCAAATAGCTTTTAAGATAATTACAGAATTTGGCGTAATAATTCAGAAAGTAGATGAAGTCCTCCGAAATTGTTTGCTTTTTTATCTGCTATTTTATATTTTTCCATAGCTTCTTTAATCATAATTATCTCTTATATACTCCTGGCTCGCCTATAAACAGCAATCCGCCGGTGCTACGGCACCCAGATCATTTTCGGTTCCATACGCCCGATAGCCTGCCTTATATCATAACCATTACCAGGCTGAATGTTTTAGGGGATAATCCCGATTGAACATTTAATAACCGTTAATCTTATTATTGCAAATTTAATTGTTAACATATTACTGTCAAGTGAATATTCCGGCCTGTTTTCACCAGGCAGATTTCCGCATATTTTCACCTTTACATTCCCGATTCAGGATATATATTTATTGCTAATGTGCGAATTTATTAAAAAAAATGGCACTAAAGATTGATAATTCAAATAAATTGAACTAATGGATAGCTGGTAATTTTTTTTATGATACTATCCCACTAAATTGCATATTAACCAAAAGCTATAAATGCAGGGGCAAAAACCCGTGTTTGCCGGTCAATAGAAATGAAAAAAAAACGAATATCAATAGTCCTCATAATAATTACTATTTTGTCCTGTATGCCCATGCTAAAGGCAAATACAATAACTATCGAGTCCGGTGTCCCGACCGGTATCAGCCTAAAAGGTTTTGAAAAGTTTTGGGGTTTCACCATTGAAAGTACTTATGTCGATTCCGGGTCGATACTCGAAATCAACACTGATTATGGTGGTTTTGCATTGCTGAAATTAAGCAATAATTTACAATACCCGGTGATCATAACGGGCGATATTAAATTAACCTTTATCAATCCCGACGATCCCCCTGTTTTTAAAAATTCACCTGAAAATGAATTCTTATATGAGTGGCTGCTTACCTATAATCAAATCGAGGGTCAATTATTCGGTTTGAAAGAAAAGTTGCAGTCCCTGAATAACCATGATTCAGATAGCAGCCATTTACAAATAGAAATGTCAGAATTAGGTGAACGACTTCAAAACCAGATTGGAAATTTAAAAAAATCTGAATACATTTATGCCAGAACCCTTCTTGAAGCCCGGGTAATGAAAAACAGTACATACAGTTTAAAAACCACTGAAGAATTGGATGTTAGGAGACAAGAGTTTGTTCGGTTCGTTGATGCTAATTTTGCCATACTACAAAATAGCGATATGCTTGCGGAGCTGTGCTATCAGTATTTCATGATGCATGAATATGTGAGCTATGTGGATGAAGAACAAAAAGATATAAAGGCGGCAAAAGACCTTTACCAGGATTATATTCTTTCCGGAGTGGAAGAATGGACTGGTGTTCTTTCCGGCCGTGTCGATCCTAAGGATGTCATCGGGTTCTGTGCTGATCTGTATTACAGAAGAAGCATGGTATCACAGGCTTTTCGTATCTTCGACCATTTCAGGGCGCATTTTATCCCAAAAAACACTGCAGAATTAAACCCTCTTTTCCGGATTGGGGAGACCTTCCCCGATTTTACATTAATAAATTCTGATCATTCAATAAGACGGAAACTAACTAGTTTAAATATTCCCAAGTTGATAGCGGTTATCAGCGAAAAGTCCCTGTTTTCCATGGTGGAAACCATTATTTTAGCCAGGGAACTCGCCCCTGACAGCCAGGATTTTGCTGTGATCATAGTCCCGCTCGAAGAGCTGTCCGAGGACCATTTAATGATGGACAGGATGGTTGCGGAAGACCTGTATTTTATGGATGAACAGGATTGGCGTGAAGAATATCTCATAAATAACACATTTGTACCGCAGTTTTTCTTTTTGGATACCGACAATAAAATCCTCCGTTAATGACCGGTGAGATTTCTATTGATCGTTTTAATGATGATTACTGATTTTGAACCCGTTTAATGCAGCTGAAATTAACTATAATGCCTGAAATATCGAAAAACAGGATACTAAAATATAAACTTCAGAATAAAATTTGCATTTTTTTGTTCAATTCGTATTACTCATAAATACATGTTAATCAAATATATAACTTACATTCAACATTATCAACTGCATTTTACGGGCTGAATATATGAAGGATCACAATAAGTTTGTTACTTATCTGATATTATTAATAGTATTTAGCCCTTTGACACTTCTTTTTTCTGATTCAATCCGTTTACTGGGCAGATACACTACAGGACCCGCTTTCGGCTTGTTTAAGGCGGACTCGACTGTATTTGTTGCCGCGGGTGGAGCGTTGGTTTCAATAGATGTTAGCGACCCTGCTAATCCTGTACTGCTGGATACTTATGATTGTGGAGATATGACTGATCAGCCTGACATGGAGGGGGATCTTTTAGTTACTGCAGCCAATATATATCGGTATTATCTCATAAATGTCTCGAATCCATCTCGTCTCGATTGCTTGTGGTGGCATGAGTCCCTTGAAGACCCGCCGTATAATGGCGACGAATGGCAGTTCATGGGACACCTTAGGATCAGGGACAGTATGGTCTTTATTCCCGGTCATGCAGGCTATAATTTCTTCAGAATAGAGGACCTGCATTGCCCGTCCGCTCCGATCGTATTTTATGAGGATACCCTGCCGCCCGGCGCATATAATCCGCACGCATTGGCTTTGTCATCAAAGTACGCGTTTGTTGCAGATGTCGGTAATAATCTCTGGATATATGATATAGACCCACCCGAAAGTACTCATTTTCTGTTTTGCCATACGGTAACAGGGGGTGGAATTACAATGCCCGGTATAGAGATTTTCAATGATTCATTACTCTGTGTTTCCAACAGCCCCGGTATTTTCGCCTTCTCCATAAAAGACCTGCCAGACTCATTGATACCTTTATGGTTTTTCCCCGATGAATCACCCTATGATTATACCTATGCCTGGGATTGCTGGGTGGACGACTCCCTGGTGTTCATGGCGAATCAGGAATTCATTCGTATGGGGAAAATTCTTGATGATTCGGTACTCACCCTTTCGGTTATACCAATTCAGGGATGGTGCTGCGACCTTATCGCTGATAATGGATTTCTTTATACCGCTCAAACTGAGGGTGGACTGGTTATCTACGATTATAGTAGTCCCGATACACTTCAAACCGTGTCTGGGCTGGACCTTGGTGAAGCCACCCGGGACATCGTTGCGCTGGGCGATTCATTCCTGGTAACCCGCCTTAACGATGGACTGGTTTATTTTGTTCCGGAAGCAGGTTCAGTTAGGAAGTCGAAGCAATATATCTTCGGCCCTTATGTAATGGACCGTATTGATACAGCAGTAGTTGATGACCGGATAATTTTATGCGTTACCGCCGGGGATGATGGTTTTTTTATACTTTCCGTTGATGAAGACTCAATCCGGGTGCTCCATCATTATACTGAAATAACAGCATACAGCGCACTGGGGATACTGGCGGATGGCTGCTCTCTATGGGTGGGCGCAAAGAGCCTGTTCTGGTGGAAACTGCAGCTTTTTGATGTTTCCAATCCCTCAGCACCCATCGGATTGGGAGAATGGGATCTGCCAAACAATGTCGAGAGAATAGTAAAACTTGATGATCGCCTGTATGTATTAACATGGAGCGGTTTGACTGTTTTTCAAAAGGGCGATTCGCTGGTGAAATTAGGCTACTACGGAGGCCTTGCGGATCTAATCGGAGCTTCGCGCTGTACATCCTTGCAGTTGGCAGCGACGGATTCGAATATCTTTGCTTATATAAGCCATTTTGGCTGGCTCGGAAATTTTAATGGGCTCTATACGTTTGATGTAACCAATCCAATGGACACTATACTTTTAGTGGACAAGGACACCATCGTTTTCGTGGATTGGCCCGTTTACGGCCATGCTGCAGTTAATCTCAGACTGAAAGGCACCTTTCTCTGTTTTTATGATAATACTGGCGGCTGGTATATGTTCACTTTATCTGAACCATCTGATCCGGATACTATTACAGGAGCATATTGGCAGCATAACGGCAATGGAAATGGTTATGGGCTTTGGTTCGATCCACCCTTCATTTATTCCTGCACAGGGGACGATGGTTTCTATTGGCTGGAATGGGACACATCGTTTTTCTGCAATCCAGCCTCCCGGAAATCTTCCACCAACTTCTTTATCAAGGCATATCCAAATCCTTTTAATAGCGAGGCAAGATTTGATGTGCCCTATTTATCAAATGTAGAAATATACAACCTGGACGGGAAGCTGGTTGAAGTTTTTTCCCCGGATGGGAGGGCTCATGATAAATCTGCTATCAGGACTATTTGCTGGCGGCCGGCAGAGAATTGCGCTACGGGCTTGTACCTTGTTAGGGCTTCGAATAGCACGACTTCTCTGTTTACCAAAGTCCTGTATATCAAATAGTTTCTCTCTATAGTACATAAACAAATTGGATTTAAGAATTTGGTGAAAGATAAAATTTGATATATCAGCATAATATCAGGATGCAAATCTGATAACAGAAAAGCAAAACCTAAGCAGAATTTGGATTTATAATTTGCAACAGTATTAATAATTTTATCGGGAAAGACTGTTATTAACATTAGCTTATTTTCCTTGACTTTTTAAAGACACTGTTAATATTTTATCAACATATAATATAATTTACATTCAATTATTCTGCTATACCACTTTCAACTACCCGGAGGGATCTTATGAACATAAAGATAGCGGTTTTTTTAATATTAACATTTTTTTCCTTAAGCGCACTGGCCCAAATACCCCGTACCCTCAACTATCAGGGCAAACTTACGGCCAGCGACGGGGTAGCGATCAATGATCCCGACCGGTTGATTGCGTTCGAGCTCTACGATGCTGGTCTCAGCGGAAGCCTGATGTGGGCGGAAACACTCTCCGTTAATATTGTCAAGGGACTTTTCGATGTCAGGTTGGGAACCGTTCACCCACTCGCGCTGCCCTTCGATCAACCCTATTGGATGCAGCTCAAGGTGGACCAGAACGACGACGGCGACGTTACCGACCTTTCAGATGAGATATTGCTCCCCCGGGACCCCTTCTCGGCAGTCCCATACGCCTTCCGCAGCATACTCACCGATAGCGTGGAAGGGGTGAACTACATCAACTTCGTCGATTCCGTTACCTATATCGATAGTGTTAATTACATCGATTCCGTTGCCTTCATCGATTATATATCCTATATTGACAGCATTACCCACATCGACTCTATTTCCTACATCAACTTCATCTCATTTATAGATTCCATCGGAATAATTGACTCTATTGTTTTTATTGACAGTATAAATGTCATTGATTCAATTTCCTTTATCGAGTTCATTTCATATATTGACAGCATTTCCTACATCGATACGGTCAGTTTCATAGATTTTATCTCCTATATCGACTCTATCGTTCACATCGAGAGCATAAGGCTTATCGATTCAATAGCCTATATTGATTTTATTTCCTATATTGACAGTATTCGGGCTATCGATTCTATTTCCTTCGTGGATTTCATTTCATTCATTGATTCCATCGGATATATTGATTCCATAGGGTTTACCGGCCATGCGAACTGGGCGGATTCCGCCTCCTGGGCGGGACATGTGCACTGGGATTCGATCTCAGGTGTTCCACCCGGCTTCGAGGACGGCGACGATGTGGGATTCACGAGAATAAAATCAGAATCAGGCGCTTGGCTTTACGATGATGCAATTATTACTGCTGGTGATAACATAACTTTGACTCAATACGGGAACTTTATAGTTATTCATGCCGATAGTGGTGGTGAAATAGGTTCGTGGCAAGACTACGGCAATTACATTGAAGCGGATTCCTGTGCCGGGGTTCGTATCTACAAAGACAGGCCCGGTGTGGCTAAGCCGGGAAAGATCGACGCCAACTATATAGACCCGGTATTCCAGATAAGGGAACAGCAGTATGCTACCTGGATGGCAGAAAACATCGGTCTGTGGGTGGAAGTTATCGGTGAAGCGCAATTAGAAAATGGGATTTTCCGTGTAGATATTGCCCAGCAGCCCGAAGCCTCCGACCTCTGGCTGTTTTATAACGTTGTCGCTGAAAATACAATTCTCCCCTTTGTAACTCCCCAGGATGAAGCATACCTCACCGCACGCGTGGAAGGAAGTGTGCTTATCGTCAAAGCAATGATGGGAGACCCTAATGCCGGGTTCAGCTACAGGCTCTGCGGGAGAAGGATCGATGAAGCCGCAACACCCCCCGAAGAGATTAACAAAAGAGGGGAGGAAGATCCCGCCAAAGCCTTTATCGATACCGATAAATTCAACCGCGATGGCACTGTCAGGTGAAAATGAGTATGAAAGATATAAGATATTTAGTATTATCGGGTAGTGTTTTGCTTCTTATGATGTCCGCGTTATGGTGTGGCGAATGGACCACTTCCGGGGATGGTGATTATCCCTGTACGGTAATTAGCATCCCGGCCGGCGCCCGTTATGTTCTCTTCGATCTGGATATTGATGATACCGAAGATGACGATTATGATCTTTATGTATATTTCCCCACACGCACTGATTGCTCGGTTTATGACTGTCGCCCAGACCGTTCCGGTGGGTGGGATGAAACATGCGGACCTTACAATCCTGTCGATTATGACCCGACCTCTACCTGCGGAGCGGCTGCTGAAAACTGGCGGGTAATGATCGAGGAGGTTGGGTACACATACTGGGGCTGGGACCTCACAGTAACATGGGTGGATTGTAATGTGGGAAATAACTGCTCCACTCCGATAGTCGTGGAACTCCCCGAAGATATGGCTTATAACGACTATAGTCAGTGGACTACCGGAAGGGTGAACGACTGGAACAACTCCTGCCTGGAGGCTTATGACGAAGGGGAAGACGTATTCTATCAGCTTAATGTGGATCGTCCGATGGTAATCGATATAACCCTTGATCCGCATGGTACCGCCGGAACCGGATTCTGCCTGGATAATGCCTGCCCTCCCGACGGCTCCTGCCTGGCCATGAGTACGAATCCCGGCGCCGGAAGCCACAGCGTCACCGATATCTCCCTCAGCGCCGGAACTTATTATATTATGGTAGATTACAATCCGGCTATTGCTACGGGCGGTATCCCCAATTTTGACCTGATCATCACCTCCCCCCGCGACTGCAGCGAACCTATCAACGTTACTCTTCCCGCTGATCTGCCCTACACCAGCTCAAATCAATTCACCTGCGGGAGGTTGAACCACGGCGATGAAAGCTGCCTGGACGGAGTGCTCTTTGACTACGATAGCGGGGAGGACCTCTTTTACCGGATCACTGTTACGGAATCGGTGGTAGTAAATATTGAACTGGATCCTGGCGGAATATTCTCTGATGGCACCCCGGGCACCGGTTTTGCATTGGATGAAGAATGCCCCCCCTCCGGAGATTGTATTGATTATGCGACCAATCTTCTGCCCGGAGTTTATGGACTTTATAATGTCCGCCTGGGTGCCGGAACATATTATATTATGGTAGATAGCGACGAGCAATCCGCTGATTGCATCCCTGACTTTAATTTAACTATCACCGAGGGAATTACCGGCGCTACCTGCTCCAATCCCATTCCGGTATCTATCCCCGGTGAATTGCCCTATTATGATAGCTACCAGACAACCTGCGAAATGACTAATGATTACGGTGATGACGAAAACACTTGCCTGCATATTGAGGGAGAAGGCGTTTTCTTAAACTATTATGATCAGGGACAGGATATCATCTATAGACTGAGTGTAACCTCAGATGTGGTGGTTGATATTGAATTAGAGCCTCTAAATACTCTCTTCTTTCCCTTTCTGGTAGAAGGGAGTTCTATTGCTATCTCCTACGACTGTCCACTAGGAGCAGTGTGTATAGATACCTCTACCGAAAGTGGTGATGATGCTCATGGTCTATATGGTATTACTCTGCTTGCTTCAGTGGGAACCTATTATATAATGATAGATTGTGACCCCATGTGGGCATTATTCTTGACCTATGACTGTTTTGATTTTAACCTCAGCATCACGGAAGCCATCGTTATAAATAACCCTCCCAATCCTACCACGACTGCCAATCCCTGTGGGCCGCAAACCCTTACCAGGGTGGGCTCGGTTCCCTCCGGCGAGACCTGGTACTGGCAGGGCACTACCTGCGGTACCCGCACTGACCTGGGCTCCGGAGTGAACTATACCGCAAATGCTTCGGGTACTTACTATATCCGCTCCTATCACGCCGGCTATGACATGTGGTCGCCCGGCTGCGGAAGTGTTACCGTTACCGTTAATGAGATCCCTAATAATCCATCCCCATCAGCAACGCCAACATCGGTTTGCTATGGCTCCTCAACCAATTTAACCGCAACCGTCAGCGGCGCTACTATCTATTGGTACACCGGATCCTGCGGCGGAACCTACATCGGTTCAGGAAGTCCTCTCCCCGTATCCCCTGCTGCAACTACTACCTATTATGCAAAAGCCCAAACAGGTGCTGGATGCTTGTCCACCGGCTGCGGCTCGGTTACCGTCACCGTTTACAATAACTATGGCGAGGGCATCTGGACCGGTTATGCCGATAACAACTGGAGTAATCCACAGAACTGGGGAGGATGCCTCCTGCCTACCGCCAGTACAGACGTCTCCATTCCGGCAGTTCCCGCCTACGGCCGCTTCCCAACCATCAATACATCCGACGGTTCATGCGTATGTCATAATGTGGTCATCGATGGGACACTCAACGGCGGCAGTGGAAAACTGTTCGTTCACGGTAACTGGACCAACAACAGCTACTTCAATGCAGGCACCAGCACGGTCTTCTTCGTGGGAGATGAACGGAGGGAAATACATGCCCCTGCAATAACCAATTTCTATTACATTAAAACCGAGAATGAGGCCTTTTCTATCGACCTGGAAGATAATTTCAAAGCCGAGGAGATTGATCTTCTCACCCCTGGTAACGAGGGAATCGATATTCAGGATGACATAAATGAAATAGACCTGACGGATTAAAAACATTACTGACCTGTAGGATTTATACTTGACAAATCATAATTTTACTAATAGATTGTTTAATTGTTTAAATCAACTAATAATAAAATAACTGAGAAGGAGGCAAGATGCGTAAGTTGGGGTTGAGTCTGTTGATTATTTTTTTGCTGTCCGGCGCTCTATTTGCCCAGGCGAACTATTGGGGTACAAGGGGTTTGCTCAGGACTATGGCTGCGGATAACCAGGGCAGGGGGTTCCTCTCCATCGCCCTTCACGGGAATTACTTTCAGACCGGTGTCACCCAGGACATCGTTGAGGGCACTCCCACCGACTATAAACAGAGACATAGCAACGGTTACCTATCTGCCGCATTTGCCCCCTTTAAATTTATTGAATTATCCGGGGGCGTATGGGGATTGCTTGTTTCCGATAATTCCGTTTACGGAAATGATAATCCCACCAAGTTCGGATTCGGCGATGCCTATACTGGTTTGAAGCTATCATATAACCCGATCTGGTGGTTCTCAGTGGGAGGATATGGTTTCATGGTCTTCCCCACCGGAAGCTCCGAATTGAAAAATGAGTATTATACCGGCCAGGAAACCACCTTTGGAGGATTGGGGGCGGTAACCTTTGATCTCACGGATCCGGGGGCTCATATGCCCGTTCCGGTACGCATTCACCTTAATGCCGGTATGCACACCGGATTTAAGATTCCGGGAACCGAGAATGATTACAATTTAATGTTGGCCCGTGTGGGTATGGAAGTACCAGCAGGTAATTTCACCATTTTCGCCGATTACTCCACCGAGATATCCTCACTGGAAGGAATTGAATTCTCGGATAATCCCATGCGTTTGACCCCGGGAGTGCGCTTCGATTCACCTACGGGCTCATTTGATCTGGGCGTGGAGATAGGTTTGGGCAATACCGGCGTTGACGGCGTTAGGAATTTTGACGCAATGGATTGGAAAGTAGTTGCGGGTTTTTCCTTTATTACAAGGATTATCAAGGAACTGCCAAAACCCATTTACGCTGAGGTCACCGGCAGGATAATAGACGCCGATAATGGCAAGGCGTTGATCGCAACCGTATCTACCGACGACACCACCTTCCCCGGACCAATAATCACCTCTGAAGATGGTTTTTACAGGGTGATCCTCTCATCGGGAGCGCATAATGTGATCTTCGATGCGGATGGCTATGAAAAATTCACCAAGTCCATCGTTGTAGAAGATTCTATGGGGATACCCCTCGATGTATCCCTCAATCCGCTTGTTAAATACGGAACCCTCACCGGCAAGGTCTCCGATGCCAATACCGGGGAGGTTCTATCCGGCACAATAATGTTCCCGGATGATGAGGTTGAACCGCTGATAGTGGATCCTAAAACCGGGGTTTTTAAGACTCAGTTGCCCGTAGGAACCTACACCATCGAACTGGAGGTTCCTGAATATCACAAGATCACGGAAGTGGTTGTAATCGAGAAGGATAAAGCCACTCAGAAGGATATTTCCCTGAGGCCCCTGTTCACACCCATTGATGGAACCGTTACCGGTATAGTAACCGACCAGAAGACCGGCGCCCTGCTGGAAGCCCGGGTAAATGTAGCGGACGAAAACTTCGCACCGGTGATAACCGATTCCAAAACAGGTTCCTACAAATTCGTGCTTCCCGCCGGAACCTATAATCTGATAGTGGAAAAGGATGATTATATTACTGCTACCCAGACTATTGTGGTTGAGGTTGAGAAGACTACCGTTCAGGATATTGCGATCAAGCCGAAGCCAATGGGGATGATCACCGGCAAGGTCACCAATGTCAAGGACAAAATGCCCATAGAGGCCACTATTAACATTCAGGATTCCGGTTTGGAACCGATCCTTTGCGATGAGAACGGTATTTACAAGGCCAATCTGAAACCGGGTACCTATACTGTTACCGCGGAATTTCCTGACTTTATCAAACAGGCTTTCCCGGTGGTAATCAAAGAAGATGAGACCGCGGTTCAGAACTTTGAACTGATAAAGAGCGGGGAGAAGTTAACCCTTCGGGGCATTTACTTCGATCTGGATAAGGCCACAATCAAGCCTGAAAGCCGGCCCACCCTTGATGAAGCCATCAAGATACTGAAGGATAATCCGGATATACGGGTGAAGATCGAAGGCCATACCGATTCCCAGGGTTCAGATGATTATAATATGGGTCTCTCTCAGCGCAGGGCAGACTCGGTAAAATCGTACCTGGTTACCCAGGGGAATATCGATGCCAGCAGGATACAATCCATAGGTATGGGAGAAGGCTATCCCATCGCATCTAACGATAATGAGGAAGGCCGCAGCATGAATCGCAGGATCGAGTTTATCGTCCTGGATTAAAAACTCATTATTTTGATTTCAGACCCCGGGCAGGCAAATGTCCGGGGTCTTTTTTTTCCGGTCGCAAACGTTTCGGTTGACCGTGGAAAACATCCCTTTTTTTCTTGTTATTTAATGAAGATTATTTATAATAGTGCTTGCTGTTGAAAAGGCATAATAGAACGCTGATCAATTAAATATAAACGGGGAGAATCCAAAATGCGATTTTCGGAACTAATAGGCAGTTTCCCGGGAGAAACAACACTTACTGCCCGGCCGCGGCCCTATATCAATCATTCCGTCGAGTTCAAGGGTGTTTTCAATGTTAAGGACAGGGCGGAAATGCTGGAAGCTGTGGGACTTAATGTTTTTTTCTTTCCCTCGGAGATGATAACCGGCTGTGATTTCCTTTCTGATTCAGGAACAACTTCCATGACCAATGAGCAATGGGCCGCCCTTCATTTGGGCGATGAGGCTTATGGTTCGAACCGGGGTTATTTCTTACTCATGGAGCAGGTACGGGAGCTTTTTGGCGAAGTTTTCTTCAATAAACCCGACGCTCGCCGGCCCAACGCTTTTATCTTCCACCAGGGCCGGGCAGCCGAAGATGCCCTATTCTCACTATTGGGAAAAACCGGCAGCGGAATGATCATCCCTTCTAACGGCCATTTCGATACCACAATGGCCAATATCGAAGCTAACCAGATCCAGGCTATAAACCTGTTCTCCCCTGAAATAAAAAGAGGGAATCCGGATTTCCGGTTCAAGGGAAATATGGATCTGGAGCGGCTGGAGCAAATGCTTGAGAGGGAGGGCGAAAAGGTACCCTTGGTCTATCTCACGGTCACTAACAATACTGCTGCCGGCCAGCCGGTATCGCTGGAAAACATCAATCATACTGCCCGGATCGCCCATCGCTTCGGGAAACCCCTCTTCCTGGATGCTTGCCGCTTCGCCGAAAATGCCTGGTTCATTCAGAAATATGAGTCATCATACCGGGACCTGTCCATAAGGGACATAGTCAGAGAGATGTTCGCGCCGGTGGATGGTTTCACTATCAGCTTTAAAAAGGATGGCCTGGTGAATATGGGTGGAGGGCTATTCTTGAGAGATAATGGATTGTTCATAGAAAACTATCCGGAAATCCCTGATGCCCTGGTTAATTATCAGGTTACCAAAGAGGGCCATCCCACCTACGGGGGGCTTTCCGGCCGGGATATAATGGCCCTGTACGTTGGCTTAAAAACGGTTACCCGGGATGACTATTTAACCTACCGGATCCAACAGGTACAGCGCTTCGGGGAGAGAATGGCGGGGTTGGGATTGCCAGTTTTGACCCCGGTGGGAGGCCATGCCGTTTACCTCGATGTTAACCGTTTTTTTGAGGGCACCTCAATGCAGGCTCAAGACTTCGGAGGGATCGCTTTTACTGCTGTTCTCCTGGCCGCTTACGGGCACCGAGCCTGTGAATTGGGCTATTTTGCCTTCGGTAAAATGGATCCCCAGACCGGGAAGGACCTGTTCCCGGAAATCAATTTCGTGCGCTTTGCCGTACCCCGGCTGCGTTATGAACAGGATGATCTGGAGTCGGTAGCCGAAGCTGTAAAAATACTGCACCGGCACCGGGATATAATCCCCGCTGTGAATGTAACCTATGGCCGGAACTTGCCGATCCGGCATTTCAAAGCCCGGTTCGAATTTAGAAAATAAACAAATCATAATAAGATAGAATTTAAATTTATTTGACGAGGAAGAGAAATATGCCAAAAAGGTTTTTCTGGTGGCCCCTACGGGTAGTCTTTCCTGTTCTGATCATCAGCATCTCCGCAACCGGAGAAATAGCCCAAAAGCCTCCGCTGGCAAAGGCGGAGACCCACTTGCTCCAAATTCACGGGGAAGAGCTTAAGGATGATTATTACTGGCTGAAGGATACGACCCGCAGTAATCCCGAAGTCCTGGCTTATCTGGGGGCGGAAAACAGTTACGCTTCAGCCTATCTGGAAACAATGGATTCATTGAAAAATGTTCTTGAGAAGGAGATCCGGGCACATACTCCATGGAACGATTTGAGTTATCCAAGTGCGTTGGGTGATTATTATTATTATACTAAAAGCGACCCCCAAAAAGGTTATATGGTTTACTGCAGGAAGCCGGGCGGTCTGGAGGGAGATGAGCAGATCATTCTGGACCCCAATGACCTGGCGGCCCGGGAGCCCGGTCTCAAATTAGCCCAAATGGAGATCAGTCCTGACCACCGTTATCTTGCTTTTTTAACCTCAAGCCGCGAGCAGTATTATACACTAAGGATCAAGGATCTGGAACAGAACCGGATTTTGACGGAACAGATCGCTCCGGTGCTGGGTTTCCAGAGCGCCATAGCATGGGCGAATGACAGCCGCACCCTCTTTTATGCCAGGCAAAATGAACTCTACAAACATAAGCTGGGTACCGATCCCTGGGATGATAAACGCGTCTTCTGGGATGATACACCCGGATTCTGGCTGGATATCTCCCGTAGTAAAGATGGCCAATACCTATTCCTTAATATCACTAATGGGCAGAGCAATGAATTTCGATTTATGCCGGCCGATGATCCACTATCCGGGTTTACAATTATCCACCCCCGGGAAACTGGGATGCAGTATTATCCGCACTCCCATACCGGACGCTTCTTTATACTTACCAATGCCGATGATGGGGAAACCTTCAAGATAATGATAACCACAGTCGAGCAACCAGCCAGGGAGCACTGGGCGGATTTTATAGTCCCCCAGACCAATGTTACCCTGGCTTGTGATCCTTATCACCAGGGATTGCAGGTATTCCGGGATTATCTTGTAGTAGAGGAACAGGAGTATGGCCTGAAATACCTATGGATAATCGACCTGATTTCAGGGCTCGACTACCGTCTGGATCTGCCGGAACCCATTTATTCGGTTTATACCGTTGGCGGCGCAGAATTTGATTCTCCATCATTCCGTTTTGTGTACGAATCGATGACTCGTCCCCAAACCCTCTATGAATATGAGGTAAGAACCAAACGTTTGGAAAAGCTGAAAGAGCTGGAAGTGGGATTGGATTATGATCCATCGGCCTATCAAACTCAGCGTGTTTATGCCCAGGCACAGGATGGCGACTGGATACCGGTCTCGCTGGTTTACAGGGAGGACCTGTTTACCGCGGATGGCACCAATCCCCTGTTGTTAACCGCTTATGGCGCTTACGGGGGCTTTCTGGATCCGGTTTTTGAGGGCGCAAGGATAAGCCTCCTGGATCGTGGAGTGGTCTTCGCTATCGCCCATGTGCGCGGCGGAGGGTTTGCCGGGCCCAAATGGTACGATAAGGGTAAAGGCCTTAACAAAAAGAAAACCTTTACCGATTTTCTGTCCTGCGCGGATTTCCTTATCCAGCAGATGATATGCGCCCCGAACAGGATCGCCGGTTACTCCGAAAATGAGGGTGGCCTGATTCTGGGCTATGTCGCTAATCATAGGCCACATCTCTTCCGCAGCATGGTTTTGGATAACCCACCCATGGACCACCTGAATTTCGTGCTGGAATACGGCTCCGACTGGATTTATAACGAATACGGAATTCCCCATATTAAGGGGGATTTCGACTATATCCGGTCCTATTGCCCTTACCAGAATATAAAGGCTCAGGATTATCCTCCTATATTGGCATTCGCCGATTACTACAATATACGGCTCCCCTATTGGACAACGGTTAAATGGGTAGCAAAATTAAGGGCGGTTTCAAATCCCAGTAATCCATTGCTTCTGTTAACCGATATGGACGAACAACCAGAGGAATCGGCCTCCGAAATGGCCCTGAAATATGCCTTCATCCTAAAGACACTGAAGGTGGAAAAATAAATCCGAAACAAGCTTTTACATCATTAAAAGGTGTGAATGGTTTGGAGAGAAAGGATTACGGTTAAATTTATGAATGAACCCCAATACGATCTGCTGATCGCCGCAAAATTGGGCCTTGGAGAATGGCAGGTGGAGAGCGTTCTCGCCCTCGCTGGTGAGGACAATACCGTTCATTTCATCGCCCGTTACCGGAAGGAGCGAACGGGCAACCTGGACGAGAATCAGATCCGGGATATAATTGAGCAGAAGAAGCATCTGATAAATTTATACACGGCTCAGATCAGCGCTTTGAAGAATATCGAGGAGCAGGGCAAGCTAACCGAGGAGCTTCGGCTGAGATTGGAGATGGCAACTACCCTGACCGAGGTAGATGACCTTTATGCTCCTTATCGGCGTAAAAGAAAGACTAAAGCCGATATAGCCCGGGAAAAGGGTTTTGAAGTGGTCGCTCAGCAGATCCGGAATCAGGAGTCCTTGAATATCCCGGCAAGCTTGCTGGAAAATTTCACGGAGGAGGAAATACTCCAGGGGGGAATGGACATTGTCAGTCAGGATATTGCTGATAATCCCGATCTCAAGGACCAGGTTCGCCAGAATTATCTCAGGCATGGTGTTATTTCATCGGCCTATAAAAACCCTGACAAATTTGATGATAAGCAGCAGAAAGAGGCTCACAAATTTAAGATATATGGGGATTTCAATGCTTCTTTCGGAAAACTCAAAAGCTACCAGATCCTTGCCCTTAACCGTGGTGAGAACCTGGGCATTCTGAAGGTTAAATTGGAGCATGACGAGGATTTTTACAGTCATTTTAGGGATCGTTTGGTATTCAGGGAGGAAAATTCAGAGCGGCTGGGTAAATGTATAAGGGAGGGCTATTTAAAGTTATATTATGCTATTGAACGGGAAATGAGAAATGCCCTTACCGAAAGGGCGCAGGTTGATGCAGTAAATGCTTTTCAGCGGAATCTGAAAGAGCTTTTGATGCTTAAGCCACATTACGGGGAATCCGTCCTGGCGATTGATCCCGGGTACCGCACCGGTTGCAAGGTTTGTGTTCTGGATAAGGGTGGTCAGCCCCTTCACTTCACAAAGTTCTTCCTGGATAACCAAACCGGGGCTTTGGATTTGATGGAGAATCTAATAGCAGATTTCAAGAGCGAGGTTATTGTGATCGGTAACGGAACAGGTTCCGGAGAGGTATTTGATCTGTTAAGCGCCAATACTGACCACAAACTGGTACTTGTGAATGAATCGGGAGCTTCGGTATATTCCGTTTCAGAGGCTGGTCAGGAAGAATTCCCGGAGTTGGATGCCACTGATCGGGGTACAATATCCATTGGACGGAGGTATATTGATTGCTTGTCCGAATTGGTGAAGGTGCCGGTAATCAGTATTGGGGTGGGGATGTACCAGCATGATATGAACCAGAAGGAGCTGGAGAATAAGCTCAGCGAGGTGGTCGAGGATGTGGTCAATCTGGTGGGAATTAATTTAAATACTGCTTCAGTTTATCTGTTGGCGTATGTTTCGGGTCTGAACCGCCGTTCGGCCAGTAAGATATTCGAGAACAGGCCATATAATTCAAGGGAAGACCTTCTGGCGGTACTCACTCCCAAGGCATACGAGCAATCGGTGGGATTTCTTCGGGTGCCCGAAAGCGATAACTTTTTCGACCACACGGCTATTCATCCCGAGCAGTATGAAGTCGCCAGGTTCATTATCGATCATCAGAATGAGGAGAATATTTTTAATAATCACAGGGAGATAATGGAGGGGCTTTATCATGGGATCACCACGGAAGTGGTTCGGGATATCCTGCAAAATTTTCGCAATGCCGGAAGGGAAATCCGCCAGTTTGAAGGTAATTTAAAGCTGCAAAGCAGCTACAAAGTGGAGGATCTCCGGGAGGGTGATATTGTAGAGGGGATAGTGAGGAATATCACTCAATTTGGGGCATTTGTTGATATTGGATTAAAGAGCGAGGGATTGATCCATATCTCACAGTTGGCAAACCGTTTTATTAAAGACCCCCATGAAGTCGTGACGGTTGGAGAGGCCTTAAGGGTAAAAGTGATTGAGATTGATAGGGAACGGGGAAGGGTCAGCCTTAGTTTAAAGGAAGTAGGATAAAGAGCACTTGATATTGAACCCGTAAAATGCAGTTGATAATGTTGAATATGAGTTATATATTTGATGAACATGTATTTATGAGTATTACGAATTGTATAAAAAAATGCAAATTTTATTCTGAAGTTTATATTCTAATATCCTGTTTTTCGATATTTCAGGCATTATAGATAATTGCAACTGCATTAAACGGGTTGAACGATGGATTATCGGGGAAAAAGCCAGACAAACCCTACTCCTCATGATTGAACCCGGTGTGCAGAGAGAGTTTTCATGTGCTGAAAGTTTGTACCGCCCTACGGAGGATGGAGTGACTGGATAGAATCACAATGAATGTTTATTTTGGTGTTTTCGATCTGCAATTAGTATTTCTTCTTGACAAATTTTAGAGTATAACTTAGATTCGTCTTATTAATTGAACGTTTGTTTAACTTTGTATTTATTTGAGTACCTTGAAATGGCCGGGAAGAACAACACCCTGAAGCCCAAAGAGCGAATTTTAGAAGTAGCCGTAAAACTCTTCGCCGAAAAGGGTTATGCCGATACCGGGGTAAGGGAAATTGCCCGGAAAGCAGGCGTCAACCTGGCCATGATCTCCTATTATTTCGGGTCCAAGCTGGGGATTTTAAAGGAGATAATTTCTGAATTCAGTGAAAAAAGCCTTGAGATCTTGAATGCACTCAAAGAAAGCGCTTTAAGTCCCGAAGACAAGATCCGGCAGGGCATTGCCGCCATCATTGATCTGATCCATCACGACGAAAAAATGGCGACCATTGTATTTAAAGAGGTCCCATACCGGGTGCCTGAGATCGCCAGGTTTAAATCCAAACGCTTATCCCAGATCCGGGAGGTGGTAGAACCCGCCTTAAAGAGACTATTCAAAGGTGAAGATGTGGATTCTCTTCGATATGAGATAATCGGTCCCGTGTTGATCAGCATGATCTATTCGCACTTTTTATTCAAGCCGGTCCTGTCAGATGATTTTCCGGGTAAGGCGGGGGAGTTATTCTACCAGTCTTACGCCCGGGAGATCGCCGAGCTGTTTCTCTATGGAGTTATTGGGAAGATTAAGAAATAGATGGTTCTCTTAATAGAATAAAGGGCCTGGGAAGTCCTGATGATGAAAAGAAGGTTATATTTTTTATTGGCTATCGTTTTGCTTTGGGGATGCGGAAGGCAGGATCCGGGGAGGGATCAGGACGGCATAGTTGCTGTAAAACTAACCCCTTTGGAAAGGGAGGATGTCGTTATTCCATATCATGCGGTTGGTATAATTGCTTCAGAGAAGACCGTTAAACTGGGTTTCAAGATTGGGGGCATACTTCGCGAGCTCAATGTTCAAGGTGGTGAAAGGGTTTTAAGGGGGCAGGTTTTAGGGCGACTGGACCTGTCCGAGATCGATGCTCATTATCGTAAGGCTATGGAGGCTTTGGAAAAATCCAGCCGGGATTTCAGCCGTGCGGAAAGGCTATATAGTGAAGGGATTATTACTACGGAGCTTTATGAAAATGCCCGAACTGCTTTGGAGGTAGCACGGGCGGATTCTTCATTAGCGGCTTTTAACCGCAAACATGCTGAAATCAGGGCTCCTTCGGATGGAGTGATAATGAAGTGTTTATTCGAGGAGGGGGAATTAGTAGCTCCGGGAATGCCGGTCATGGTATTTGGTTCCACAGAAGAGAACTGGGTGATAAGGGTTGGCATATCCGACCGGGACATGATCCGCACAAGTATTGGTGATACGGCATTAATAATGGTAGATGCTTATCCCTCGGCGGAATACCGGGCCCGGGTCACCCGTATAAATGAGGTTCCTGAACCAGAGACAGGGCTATTCGAGCTGGAAGCACAGTTTAGTGAGACTCCCCCAAGGCTCTCCACGGGCATGATCGGAAGGATCATCATATTTCCGTCCTCTCCTGTCTCTCACCTGGTAATCCCCATTGCAGCATTGGTTGAAGCGGAGGGGTCTGAGGGTTTTATATACACCCTGTCTTCCGATTCCCGTGCGGTGAAAAACCATGTCGAGATCATTGCCATACTTGATGGCCGGGTAGCGATCAGCACCTCATTGCCAGAACAAAGCGGAATAGTGTCCAGCGGAGCGCCATATCTTCAGGAAGGCTCCAGAATACAGGTTATCTCCCAATAAAGGGGAAGGGAATGAACATACCCCGATTCGCTATTGAGAACCGTCAGTTCACCATTATTTTCATCTGTATCCTGCTATTTTCGGGGATAGCCTCATTTATAACAATGCCCAAGAGTGAGGACCCTATGGTTCAGCCTCCGGGAACAACGGTGATAGTAGTGTACCCCGGGGCAAATTCCTTTGATCTGGAGCAATTAGTACTGGAACCCCTTGAATCCGCTATCAATGAACTTGAGGATATCAATCATCTGGAGTCTTATGCCTTTGACGGATTAGCCTATATAAATGTTGAGTTTGAATCAAAAACTGACGCCAACGAAAAATATGATGAGGTTTCCCAGAAGGTAAATGGGGTTCGCTCCGAATTGCCTGATGATTTGTCTCACCTGGAAATAATAGCCTGGACAATTTCCGACGTTCATATTCTGCAACTGGCTCTATGTTCGGAATCGGCTTCATACCGTGAACTTGAAAAAAAGGCGGAGACGATAAAAAGGGAAATGGAAAAGGTACCGGGTGTGATGAAAGTGGGCCTTTGGGCCATACCGGAGCAGCAGGTTCAGGTATTTTTAGATCTCCCCAAATTAGGGGTGTTAAAAATCCCACTGAACCAGGTTTTGGGCGCTATTCAGGAGGCTAATGCCAATATACCAGGGGGTTATGTTGAATTGGGTTCCAAGCGGTTCAATGTGGAGACCAGTGGCCCTTATCGATCTTTGGAGGAGATCGAAAATACGGTGATTCAAGCCGGGGGAGCAAAGATAGTCCAGCTCAAAGAAGTTGCAAAGGTCAGTATGGGCTACGAGTCCGATCCCTATCATGCCCGACTAAATGGCCAGCGTTGCGTTTTCATTACGGCTGCCCAGAAACCGGGTAGCAATATCTTCAAGATATTTCGGGGGTTGAGACCGGTGATCGGTAGATTTGAGAAAAACCTTCCTTCGTCGATGGCCCTTCAGGTTGTATTCGACCAGTCCCAAAGTGTATCATACCGGATTCAGGGTTTTTTCTGGAATCTTATTCAGGGTATTATTCTGGTGGGCGTTGTGATTTTCTTGGCCGTGGGGGTTCGGGCATCCTCTGTGGTTATGACCGCTATTCCCACATCCATATTGATCGCTATAGGATTCGTGGATCTCACCGGATACGGACTGCAGCAGGTTTCCATTGCCGGGTTGGTGATCGCCCTGGGCCTGCTGGTGGATAATGCTATTGTGGTGACCGAGAATTCTACCCGCTTCATGCGCCTGGGATCAGGTCCCAAAGAAGCGGTTATCGCCGGGACCTCGGAAGTAGCCTGGGCGTTAGCATCCGCAACCGCCACCACGGTATTTGCCTTCATACCAATCATTCTTATCAGCGATAAGACCGGTGATTTTATTCGCAGTCTCCCCGTTACCGTAGTCTATACCCTCTCCGCCTCGCTTTTAATATCCCTGGTTCTTACCCCGTTTCTTACCCAGAAATACGTCCGGGTTACCGGAGCAACAAGGGAAACATGGTTCAGGAAAAAACTGAATATTTTTATAGAGAAAAGGTATCGCCAGGTTCTGGGTTATTCTTTGGATCATCCCTGGCGAACGATACTAATTGCCCTGTTTTTGTTTCTGACCAGTTTGGGTTTATCTCCACTGGTGGGGGTTAGTTTTTTCCCTAAGGCTGAAAAGCCCCAATTTTTTGTGAACATCGATCTTCCTCAGGGAAGCAGTATGGCTCAAACCGATTCCCTGGCACGGGAGATTGAAGCTGACCTGCTTGCAAGGCCTGAGATCAAGACGGTGGCTGCCAACATCGGCCATGGCAATCCACGGTTATACTATAACATTATGACATCGAGGAAGAAAAGCTCTCATGCGCAGCTATTTGTGGAGTTGAACACCCGTGATAAGGGGGTTTACGAAAGGCTGGTGGTTTCCCTGCGTGATACTTACCGGGCACTTCCCGGAGCCCGGATACGGGTACGGGAATTGGAACAAGGCCCACCTATTATCGCCCCTATCCATGTCCGCCTGCTGGGTGATGATTATGCCGTGCTCAAAAGAATCTCCACGGAAATCGAGGGGATTGTGGCCGGGCAAGAGGGAACTATAAACGTTCAGAATCCACTCAGCTCCGGCCGCACCGATCTAAAAATCAATATTAACAGGGAGAAAGCTGGGATGCTTGGGGTGCCTCTTTCCGAAATTGACAGGACGGTAAGGTTAAGCCTGGTGGGATTGCCAATCACCGAATTCCGGGACCGCAACGGTAAGTCCTATCCACTGATAGTAAAATCTTCCCCTGATAGCGCGCTTAACATCGAAAATCTGAAGAGGGTTTATGTTACTTCCCTGGCAGGGCGGCTCATTCCAATTTCTCAATTGGCTACTATTGAATTTTCGGAAAGTCCACTGGAGATATCCCATTACTTCAGTGAGCGGAATGTGGCTATAACTGCAGATGTAGCCCGGGGATTCTCAACGGATTTGTTAACCCGGAATATCATCCGGGAATTGGATGAATATCCCTGGCCGGACGGGTATCGCTATTCTATGGGTGGAGAGATGGAGGAGCGAATTGCCTCATTTGGAGGATTATTTAAGGCCATTATAATCGCTATAATAGCGATCTTTGCTATCCTGGTGCTGCAGTTTCGCTCTTTCAGGCAGCCGTTAATCGTTTTCATGGCGGTTCCCCTGGCGTTGATTGGGTCTATTCTGGCCCTGCTGGTAACCGGAAATAGCTTTTCCTTCATGGCATTCGTGGGACTGACCTCATTGGTGGGGATCGTAGTTAATAATTCAATTATTCTTGTTGATTATACAAATCAACTCCGTAGGACTGGAATGAATATCGAGGCTGCTTTAAAGAGCGCCGGGGAAACTCGGTTCACGCCCATATTGCTAACTACCGCCACCACCATTGGGGGGTTGCTTCCACTGACCCTTCAGGGAGGCAGTATCTGGGCACCTATGGGCTGGGCTATTATCGGGGGATTGACCACCTCCACCCTCCTTACCCTGATCGTTGTACCGGTGCTCTACCGCTTATTGGAAAGATAATAGAATCAAATTGAAAATATAAAATCAATCTCAAATATTGATTGCAACGCCTTAGTGAATTGGAAAATAAGTAAAATCTACTCGATTTATATAAGATTTCTCAAGTAATAAGGTGGGAAGTTGTCTGAGGGGGAGGGTAAAAGAACAATTACTGAAATAGTAATAAAAACCACAGCACAAAATATCGTATATATTTTTGTTATTGCATGATCCATTCGGAAAGATGTGTTTTGACACGCCGAAGTCTTTCTGCGCTAATTTCCCCAATTGCGCCCAGAAGAATATCAGCATTAACGACTGCAAGCCGTTCGACCCTGATTATACTTGGATCTTTCAAGCCCGATAGCTTATAATCAGGATCATCAAATTGTATTAATTCATCGAAGTCCTTAATATAATGCTGGGTTTGTGTCGAAATCATACACATTAACCAGTCATCATATTGCCCCGGTAATTTGCTTACTAATAAAGCGGGGCGAAGATTCCCTTGTTTGAGATTGGTTTGTGGAAATTCGAATAGTATAACCTGACCGGGTTTTTTCATGTGAACTTCACCTTGATGTCTTCTTCACTATAATCAGGAGTTTTTTCATCTTCCATCCCACGCATTGCGGAAGCAAGAGAGAAGTTCGACCAATCATTATTTTGTTCCAAGATCATATTGCCCGTGGATTTGCTTAAAAGGTATTCAACAAAATCTAATACTTCTGATTGGAAATTTTCAGGTAGTTTATCGATGTTTTCACTAATTTTCTCTTTTATTTTCATTATGTTACCTCCATGCTGTAAAAATAATAATATAAGATTTTGGGGACAAGATCAAGAAAAAATGTAGTATTTTGTGTGTTTATTTGTTTTTTCTCCCCCCTTTTGCCCTTCGGGCATTTTCCCCCACGCATTGGGGGAAACAAGGATTCCCAGTAAATAAAATCAATATACTTAATGTAATAAATATCCCAACTTCTTTCCCCTCCCACAATCCGTGGGGGAAGGTGGCTCCGATGAATATCGGAGACGGAAGGGGGGTAAACAGAAAGAAACCCCAAAAACAATTCTAACATCAATCTCCTTCCCTCCCCCCCTAACTTGCCCTGTGAGATAGATTTGTTCTCGAAAAGTTGATAAAGATAATCTGGAAACAAAATAGTAAACAGATCACACCAATTATATTTTATTTATCTCACGGGGTAGTGGGGGTCAAGGTGTAAGGACTGAAGCAGTAATACGTTACGAAGGGGGGGGGTAAAACACACTTCACCCCTCTAAAGCATTCACAATCTTCTCCAAAATCCATTCCACCCTATCAAAGACATCCCGGTTTTTAAACCTTACTACTTTGATACCAATCGACTCGATTAGTTCTTGCCGTTCCTTATCTTCTTTCTTTGTAAATCTATGTATCGGACCATCAAGTCCAATTGCAAGTTTTTTTATAGGACAGTAAAAATCGAGGATGAACTTACCCTTTACTGGATGTTGCCTCCTGAACTTATACCCTTTTAATTGTTTTTTACGTAGGTGCTTCCAGAGTTCTTCTTCTGCAGGTGTTGGATTTTTTCGAAATTCCCTTCGAACTTTTTTGTGTTCTTCAGTTGAGCGGGGTTTCATTGGTTTTTATCACCTTTGTTCCTTCAACTGTGTATGAGGTTGGTTGGGAAAATAATATGCTTATTTACTAAAATTATTATTCAAATTTTTATTAATTGCAAGGTTTTTTTGAATTATTACTATTCCCTCCCCCTTTTGCCTAACCTCAACTCTTCAGTTGAGTAGGACATATCCCCCCCACGAATTGCTGGGAACAAACATATCCTAATTTCAACCCGCACCCCGGGTTGGCACGATTTTCGACCGCTAACGCATCAAAAATCCCGCCAACCCCCTCATCTATGAATTAACATTAGAATCCTTATGAGACAATTGGTTCTTGAAATTTTCCCTAAAAAGCATTCCTGCTAATTGCTGATCCTTGCCCGTTTTACATTATCCTTATTCCCTGGGGGGTTCTGTAGGAAATTGGGGAGGTTGAGGCGGTTGCTGTACGTTAATAACTACAGGGGGATTCTTCTTTTTCAAGATTGCCGCACAGATCAATCCCCCAAGTGTGGCGAAAATTGCATTTATGATAAGATTAGAAACTAAGGTTATAGCCCCAATGATCACGGGGTTGCCCTGGAATATACGGTTGATAATTTCCATACTTTCTGCGGGAATGTCCTGGTCCTGGAAGATCCGGAACATTTTGGACATATAGGTTTCGGAAAGAAAGGTCCACATCACAGTGTTAAGTATGGCAGATACCAGCGCACCCCACATACCCGCTAAAAATCCAGCAAAGGCACCCTGGCCGGATGTGATCCGCTTGGATTCTCCCCAGAAAAGATAGGCGGCCAAAGCGCCACCAAGGACCACCCATAAGCAACAAAAGATGTTTCCCATGTTCAAATAGGGAATTGAAGATAACAGGCCAAGCACCAATCCCCCCAGCAAAGACGAAGTCAAATAGTTTTTATTCATATCCCGCTCCTTGATTAGTGAAAAGAAGTTCCTTGTCTAAAGATAAATATAAAGCTCAAGTTTTAAACTAATTTTATTATAATGTATATCTTTTATTTCATCAACAACATTCTTCGGGTTTCGGAGAAATTACGGGCTGATAGCCGGTAATAGTATATCCCGGTCGGCAATTCCGCTGCGTTCCACTGGTAACCGTATCGCCCGGCCGGTTGCTCCTTTATAATCGTCTCTTCAATAGTCTCCCCGAGCAGATTGTAAATAGTGATGGTGACCTTAGAGCTTACAGGGATTGCATAGGAGAAAGATGTCTGGGAATTGAAGGGATTGGGGTAATTCTGGTCTAAACAATAGCTTTCCGGCAGTTTGATTTCTCCTTCGCCGATACCCACGGCTATATAAAGGGGCAGGTCGAAATAAACAAGTGTATGATAGCTACCCAGATTGGCCGTAATATATAGGTTGAGAACAATGAAGGTATCTGCGGGAATATTGTTGACATGGATGATGAAGGGATTATCGGAGTTGGAGTTGATTGCATCTGCCGGGATATTACCGAAATTAGCCGTAGAGTCTATAATGGTTACCATGGAGCTGTTCACTCGCAGGGTCCCGGTGGTCAATGAGGCTGCAGCTTCCCCAAGATTTTCGAGGTGAACCGTGAGCTGGATATCCTCTCCTACCTCGGCAAAGCCGTTGTTATTCCCCCCGGAATTATCGTTAATATCTTTATCTAAGTAGAAGAGCCAGGGCGCTTCTCCGCCGGAGGGTGGGGAGGTGGTGAATTTAATAGCCCGGCCATTTGTAAGCACGGCGGCATGGACATCATAATCGCCCCGGTAAACATACTCTATGCCGTCCGCTTCAGTATGATCTTCGATACCCACAGTACAATCATTTGTGGCGTCCAGATCCTGATACTGAAAAACGATTAGTCCATCCCCCGTCGGTGTGGGGTGGTGACTGGGGTCGTAAAGGATGATTTGAAAGCTTTCCAGATATGATGGATAACCATAATGGCAAACGCCGTCATACTCAATGATAAACCGGTGGTTGGTTTCATCATGGTACTGGTAAATATCTCCCTCAGCGGACGGGTTAAGGTCGTCCCAGTATCCGGCAAGGATTTTGCTCGCTTCTCCCACGTTGGGAATCGGTCTTTCATGACCAGCAGCGCCACCTCCGGACCAGGATTCCGAGCCTAATGCGGCGAAACCATTGGAGCAAACACTGATAGTATTATACCAAACACCGTAATATTTGAACCAGAAGGGTATGGAAATATTGGTAATCTGATCGTCGGCGTTGGTAATTGCAGCGATAGTCGTTCCGGATCCCCCGCTTCCGATCTCCATCCAGTTATATACTGGCGCTTCGGAAAAGGCGGTATCCGTATTATCGAAAGCCCAATATCCGTATGAATCGGGTCCTGTGGGCAATCCGGTGCCCAGGTTGGCAATGGTTAAAATGATCTCGAAGGTATCATCAACGGAGTAGGTACCGCATTCGCCCAACAACTCCAGAATAAGTGTAACCCCATAGCCTGCCGGAGTGCCTCCATATACGCTGAACCTGAATGGATCATCTGTATTCTCGCGCGAATTACCAGCCAGTATCTGACCGTATTCCGCCGTGGGATCCACTATTACAATAAAGCTATCCTCAGTGGTCAGCGTCGCCCGAACATTATCGAAGCGGCTCTGGCCGTTATTTTCCAGGTTGACCGTGAAGGTGATGAACTCTCCGGGATTAAGGTTTCCGTTGTTATTACCAGCAGGCGGAGAATCGTCGATAGTTTCACTTAGGTAGGCGAATTCGGCGGTGGATACCAGGATATTGGGCTGGGAGGAGTTCCATGTTTCATCGGAACCGTTCCGGGCATGTACCGTGAAGGGCAACAGGTGCCCGCCGGGACAGTCAGGTGATAGCAGAAACGAATAGCGGGAATTGGAGTTCCGTGATGCATCGGGAGGGATATTTGGGAAGGTGGAATTGCTATCGATCAGGGTTACGTATGGATCGGAGCAACGCAACTTGGCCTGCACGCCCTCTGCTGTTGAAGTACCTATATTGCGAAGCCCCAGGGTTATTTCAATAGTCTCTCCGGGATTTACTAATCCGTCGCCGTTGCCGAAATCACTATCGTATAAAATATGTGATTCATAGGTGAGAAAAACCCCGGCAAGGATGGTCTGGGCAAAGCCCTCATAGGGATGGCAATTCCGCGCGGTAACCGTAACCCAGAGAGTTCCGGGCGCCGCGGGATTGATGCTCAGATTCAGGTTCCCGCTGGCATTGGTATAACCGTATTCATAGACGACGGTGTCCATCAGCACACAGACCAGGGCGTTATTAACCGGGCTGCCGCCCACGGTAACATTAATATTGAAACTGCTGGGACCGATAGGTACCTCCGCAGCATGTGTCACCACCATAGTACGGGGAACCGCAGTCCACATATTGAGTTCCGGATCACCGAGGGTGATAAAACTCTCATAATCCGCGGTATCCCCCCATTCGTAAAGTGTCCTTAGCCTGGCGGCTTCACAGGCCGCTCCGTAATGAAGTATGTTATCGGCAAAAGCCCCCTGAAAAAATCCCCGGGCAATCCGGGACCGAAGATGCGCCGCATTGGACATAGTACTGGTTGTGCCCAGAAAGCCAACCGAGCCCTCAGGGGTAGTTCCGTCACAAGCGCGCATCCAATACTCTCCAGCCTCTTCGTAACTTCCCGAATTGATCATGTGGCAGGTCGGTGAAATAACTATGGGCAGCTTGTAACCGTTATTGGTATTATCATAAATGACATTAAAGGGGTTCCACCAGTTGCTGGTGCCCTGACCCCGAAAAAGTACAAAGGTTCTCCCGTTCTGAACTGCCGCCTCCACATCGGCCCGGTCATCATCGGAACTATTGAAAGTATCAATATGGGTGTACCCGTAAGAACGCATCTGGGAAGCTGCGAAGTTAATATCATTGACATAGATGGTATCATCCCAGTCCCCATCGTACCTGACGATCACTGTCCCCTTAAGGTACCAGTTTGTTTCGGACATCAGGGGTGTGCGTTCGTAACCCAGGGTTTTATTTACCTGTATGGTCACATCACCGGAGGTTTCCGATGAAAAGCGTCCGACATATATTTCGGCTTCGATATCGGCGTCAATATTGGCGTAATACCAGTCCCCGTAATAGCCACCGTATGAGGTGCAGCAACCGTATTTATAGGGCAGGGCAGGGCCATTTCCCACCAGCAATAAAAATTCCGGACGGACCTCCCAGTTATTATAGGCATTCCGGATATAATTATGGATGGATGCGGTATCGGATCCCCCTACTTCGGATAGTGTAACGATACGGCATTGCATCCCTTTTTTGTGTTTCCACTCGGCGAGGGGCTGTATCTCATCGGCATAAGTGTCCGGGGTTATGATCAGATAACGTGCTCCGGTCGCGCTTAAGGCCTCCATTGATCGGGCTATCCCTTCCGGGAATTCCCCGCCAGGCAGATCACGGGAAAACAGCAGGGCTGGCAAAATCAATGAGGTTATTAGACAAAACAGAATCCCCCAAAAGAGCTTTATAATGGGCATGTTTTTTTTCGGAATCATCTGATACCTACTTTGTTATAGTAAAAGATTGGTTGCCGTATGCCGGTCTGCGGCGACCTAAACCCAGTGGGTCCTCGTCGGACAGGCCGGTTTCCAGTAAATTTCTGAAATCGAAGTTATCATTAATATCAAAGCCGGGAATGCGGTAGGCATGGAGATAGAAGAAGTAATCCCCCGGTGGCAGTATATTCAGTGTAGCCGGTTCTTCAGGGAATGCAAGGTAGGTCATCTGGGTCAGGCCTTCCCATATTGGGGCATTGGGCATCCCTGTCCCGTCCCCGCAAATTACCAGCCGATAGAGATCATACTCCCCCATCCAACTGATGAATGGCCGGCCATCAGAGGAAATGGAATCCAGTTCAGCATCGGGAAACATCCCCGAAAAATTCACCTGCAGATGGTCGGTGGATGTTCCGATATCCCGGATTACCCGCTTGACCGAATTTCCCCAGCGGTCGTAAGCCTCCACTGTGATATTATATTGCCTGTACTTGGCGTCCAGGGGGGAGGCGAGGTTGGATTGGACATTATAGACGATGGGTTCGCAGAAGTTAAAAGAGAGTATATTTTCAAAGGGATCCGGTGGTTCCACCAGCCCCCAAAGGTTTCCCATTATGATCTGACCCTGCCCGATAACGTTGTTGTAGCTTGTATCCACATAAGCGCTATCCACCCATGCCACTACACGGTAATAGTCGATCAGTCCGGTTGGAAGGGTCCCGATGTTGACATTGATGGTAAGATCGCTCTTCAGGGTATAGCACATCAGGTAAACGGTAGTGTCGCTGTTCAGGTAAACGGCATCGGTCATGGCGGTGAGGGTTTGCTCGGTGTTGCTGGCCACGATGTAAAAGTGATAAGATGTGTCCCCAGGCAGGTTTTCGAGTGTAAAGGTAAGTGTATCCCAGGGCATAAGTGAATCGTGGGGTACAGAAACTACTCCGCTTGATTGATTGGCGGAGGAAAAGGCCTGTATATATATATTGGAAAGTGGATGAAAACCGGTTATGGTATGGGCTTTTATGGTTACGTTATATCGTACCGGTGATACACAAATGGTCATAAGTTCAGGGGAAAAATCCCTTTCCATTCCAAAGAGGGTCAGGGCTGTATATCCGGCTTTGTAGAAGGAAAGGTCCACCGGCATGGTTTCTGAGGATAGGGCATAGCTTCCGCCTGGCGAGGTTAGGTCGTAGTTATCCGCGGCTGTCCATACCCAGGCGTTCCCGAGGGGGTGGCCCAGGTGATCGAGAACCTCGCCCATCAGGGTAAAAGTCGGGCCCACCTCGGGGGAGTTCACACTTACTCCAACCATTCCCTCCGAAAAATAGATACCGTTGGATACGGTCAGCTCTATTATATAATTTCCCTCGGTATATGGGGCTATCCAACTCACTTCAGACCCATCTCCTACAATAGACCCGCTGTCGGCAAACCAGGTATAATCAAGACCTGCATCCCCATTATAGGCGATATTTGCAATTACCCGGGTTGTGCCGGCAGTCGCTATTTCAGTCGGCGAAGCTACTATAGTGGTAATTATAGGTACTGTCTCCTCACCCTCGGCAACATGAACGTTTACACGGGCTGTTGCACTGTGATTCCCTCCGGTAACTACCAATTCGATGGTGTGGGTACCCATTTCCGCCGGGGCTATCCATATAGCCGTGGAATCATAGCTGGTTATCGCGCCTGAAGAAGCGGACCAATTATAAACCAGAGCAGAAGCTCCTCCATAAGAAACATCAGCCCTTAAAACAGAGGTATCCCCTGCCTCCAGAATGAAGGGTGTAGCGATCAGGGTATTAATAGCCGGTACATATTCCACTTCCACCGGACCGTTAGTCTCTTCCCCGCAATTCATCATCCATAAAGCAAATAGAATTAAGACAAAAGTAATTGCTAATGACCCTAAGCATTTCTTAAGCACTTTTCCTCCCAAAAGCTAAATTTGGTATTTTATTATACTATTTTAGTAATTTATAAAATAAGTCTTCATTTGCAAGTGATTTTAAGTGTTTTTATTCAATTATCTTTCATAATGCAACCTGGTTGGATAATATCACTAAACTTTTACCATAACCGTTACGGGGTGTTTGGATGGTTATCCGTCCTGATTTTTCAGGGTCAAAAATGCTTACTATATTGAAAAAAAAGTTATACTGTTGATTTCAGTTCTTCGAGAATCAGCTGATTTTTTGATAATTCTTTATTTTATTGACTATTAGTCAGAGGTGTTTAAATTAGACATTGCTATGAGCTTGAAAAATATATAAAAGGCGGAAAAATGACTTTGGTTGTTGTTGGTTCTGTAGCCCTGGATACAATAGAGACCCCTTCGGGGAAGGTCCATGAAGTGCTGGGTGGTTCCGCGACCTATTTTTCCCTGGCAGCTCGGATTTTCTTGCCCCCTTATGTGGTGGCAGTAATAGGGGATGATTTCCCGGAGGAACACCTCCAGTTGCTCCTGAATAAGGACATAAACCTGGATGGTTTAACACGTGAAAAGGGTAAAACCTTTCGCTGGGAAGGTTTTTATCCACCCAGTTATGGTGATCCCACGACCCTTAGGACGGAATTGAACGTCTTTGCTGATTTTAAACCTTTGCTTCCAAGTCAATACCGGGATTCAAAATTTGTTTTTTTGGCCAATATCGATCCGGATCTTCAAATGGAGGTAATCAAACAGATCAAAGCCCCTCAGATTATCGCCGCCGATACAATGAATTACTGGATAGAGAGCAAACATAAGGAATTATTGACACTTTTTAAAAATATTGATATACTAATTATTAATGAGCAGGAAGCGAATATGCTTACCGGGGAGACCAATCTTCGCAAAGCTGCACTGGAGATCATTAAGATGGGGCCCACTTATATCATCATCAAGAGGGGCGAGTATGGAGTGATGCTCTTCAGCAGGGAGACCATGTTTATCACACCGGCTTATTTTCTTGAACAGGTTGTGGATCCTACCGGCGCGGGTGATAGTTTTGCCGGCGCATTCATGGGTTATCTCACGCAGAAAGGGCGTATCGACGAGGTCGTACTGAGACAGGCCGTAATCTATGGGGTGATCATATCATCCTTCACCGTTGAGGGTTTCAGCGTGGAGAAACTGGTAAACCTGGATCAGCGCCGTGTAAGGGAGCGCTTAAGATTTTTCGACCAGTACACCAAATGTACCTTTTAGGAGGTTAATCATAGTTCTGAATGACAACATAAAGGGGTTAATCAAAAAGGCTCTGGAGGAGGACCTGGGGAGCGGGGATGTTACTACCCAATTGCTTGTGCCCCGGGATCAGTTATCCGTTGCGGAGGTACTTTCCAGGGATAATGGGGTGCTTGCCGGCGAGCCATTTTTCCGAGAGGTATTCAGGCAGGTGGACCCCGGGGTAGAAATACAGTTTTTGAAGGATGAGGGCGAGTTACTTTTTCCCGATGACCTGGTAGCCTACCTTCAGGGCCCTGCTCAGAGCATTCTTTCTGGAGAACGAACCGCATTGAACTTGCTCTGTCATATATCCGGAGTAGCTACCTTGACGGCCAAATTCGTGGAGGCAATTAAGGGGGTGGGCAGTTCTGCAAGGCTTCTGGATACGCGGAAGACCACTCCCCTTTGGAGAAAAGCTGAAAAATACGCTGTGAGTGTTGGTGGTGGAGAGAATCATCGCTATGGCCTTTATGATATGTTTTTGATAAAGGAGAACCACCTGGCCAGTTGCGGTGGAATAAAATCCGCCCTGGAAAAGGTTGAGAAGCAAAACCCTCTGCACCTGCCCGTAGAGATCGAGGTTAAAAACCTGCAGGAGCTGGAGGTCGCCCTGGACTATCGGCCGGACCGGATCATGCTGGATAATTTCAACCTGCCAGCAATCAAAGAAGCCTTGAAAATCAGGGAAAAAAGGGGTAAAGATATCCCCTTTGAGGTATCCGGAGGCATTGGTTTGGACAATATCGGGGATTATGCACGTACCGGGGTGGAATTCGTTTCGGTAGGGAGATTGACCCACTCCGCCCGGGCATTTGATTTCTCACTATTAATCTATCAGCCTGAAGGATAACAGAGGATGCACCATAAACCCTTAAACCAATTAAAAACGATATCATCACTGGACTTTCTGAAACAGGTGTACCGTTACCAGACCATTGATTCCACCAACGAGGAAGCCAAACGCCTGCTGAAGCGAAAGAAACTGGATGATTATACACTGTTGCTTGCCAATGAACAGACTTCCGGGCAGGGTCGCTTTAAGAGGGCATGGTTCTCCCCGCCAGGCGGACTATACTTCAGCCTGGTTATCAAGAAGACATTTTCTCCCCAGGGGCTCTCCCTGATGGTGGGAATGACCATCGCCCAGGCCTTTAAAAAAACGCTTAACCAGAAGGTCTTCATAAAATGGCCCAATGACCTTATCAGCCAGGGTGAAAAATTGGCCGGTATCCTGATCGAGATAGTTGATGAAAATATAATTATAGGCTGTGGTATCAATACTTTCAGTGAATCTTATATCAAGGATGTAAACCTCCCCGATATAGTAACCTATCACCTGAAGGATGAGCAGAGGGATAACCTTCTATATGTAATTCTGGATCATTTGCAGAAGGATCTGAAGGTTTTTGAGCGTGAGGGATTTATACCCTTCAAGGAAACCTGGAAAAAACATGCTTTCTGCCTGGGAAAAACCTTGATGTTTTCCTCTCCGGAAGGGAGCTTCATGGGACTGGTAATGGATATTACCGATGAGGGTGGTCTGGTGATTAAAAAAGACCAGGATATAAGGGTTTATTTTTCAGGGGAAATATCGCTAAGTGAGATCGATGGAGAGATTTAGGAACTTTTTATTATATTTGCTGCTGGGGGCATTGGGTCTGATCGGCGGGGTAATGCTCTTTAATTATTTGATTATGCCCCTTTTTGTGGGGCATAAGAATACCTCCGAAATTCCGGATGTAGTGGGTATGGAGTTTTCCAGTGCGGAGAGCCTGCTGAGAAAGCTGGAGTTCAAGGTGCAGATTGCCGATGAGGAGTACAGCGTTCATTTTCCGGCGGGGTATATTGTTTCCCAGATCCCCTCCGCGCACAGTACTGCCAAGCGTGGGCGAACACTCAGGGTAACCTTAAGCCTGGGGGGAGAGATGATCCCGGTGCCGGACCTTACCGGTTTTTCCCTTCGTCAGGCAGAGATACGTTTAGACCGTCATGACCTGAAGATTGGAGATGTTCAGTATGAATATTCGGGAAATATTTTGAAGGACAATGTGATCTACTCCCAGCCGGCCCCTGGCGAGCTTTTGCCGCCCGGTTCCCAGGTTAATCTTCTGGTCAGCCTGGGGAAGAAAAGTGGGCATCTGCAGGTTCCCAATTTTATAGGTCAGCCGGTAGAAGCGGTTGACGAGATGGCCGAGAAAGCCGGTGTGAAAGCAGTAGTCTCCTACCGCAAAATTCCCGCAGTAGCCCCGGGTACTATTTATCAGCAATCTTACGCCCCGGGTTCCACCGTGCCAAGGGGGACAGAGGTGAAATTGATAGCTAATTACGCGGATTAAAAGGCGTTTAATTTTGAGTTGACAATTCAGATTAAAGCAATAATTTTATGGGCAGTTTTTTTATGCCGGGGTGGTGAAATAGGCAGACGCAGAGGACTCAAAATCCTCCGAACTTCGGTTCGTGCGGGTTCGATTCCCGCCCCCGGCATTTTAAATTGCCAGCGGTAAGCCGATGGTAACCAGGGAAAAAAGAATAAAAACAATAACAGCAGGTGTTGAGTTCAGTACAAACTCCTACCTAAATTCTGCTTTATCTTTTCACTAATAAAATTTTGCCTGTTTTTTACAAATTTTTCTTTATTACTTGAGAAATCTTATGTAAATCGAGTAGGTTTTACTTATTTTACATTTTCATAAACTGCTTGCTTTTTTATCTACTTTTTCATATTTTATTTCTACCATTTGGGTGAAGCCTCCTTGTTTGGGTTTAGTTCTTTAAAACCACAATTTACAACAATCTTAGGAGGTTTCGCTACCGTTTTTTTATAGTTTGCGCTGAATACAGTTTATTTCAGCCCATCATAGCAATTTAAATGCCTTGAAGATCGCTATCGACCTAATATTTAAGTATCTACTAACAGTGGTATTGAACCTTAAAGCTTATAAAAAAGTCTAAAATGGAAAGAATTGAACCAGAAAAAATGATGGATAATATTTATTACCACGGAACAAGCAAAAGGACAATTTACTCTATAATGAAGGAGGGATTTAGACTGTATAAGGACTATATCATAGGAGGAAGAATACGAGGTTATGGATTATACTTAAGTAAAACCTTGAATTTTGCTGCTGGTTGGGGAGATATGTTAGTGAAGTGCAAGTTAGTCGACGGGACAAATATACTCTGGAATGAAGACTATGATCCTAATGTAATTGCTTATTTAAAAAGGGAATTCGGAAGGGATATTGTTAAACCTGATTTCCACAAAGTCATTCCCAGCAATAAGCATTTAACCAAAAAAGAACTGAAAAACCTATTCAGCTACTTATTAGAGAAGCATTTTGGCAGGAAAAGTTTTACCAGGAAGACACGCCGAGGATATACTCCAGCTTGGCTTTTCCAAATGTATGAAACAAGGATTCATGAACGCCTCAAAAGGCACGGATATGATGCTTTTGGTTATCAAGAAGATGATTGGCCAGAAGTTATGCTATTCAATCCATCAAAAGCAATTCCAGTTTCTGCGCATACATTTACGAGTGAAACCAATCCAAAAGATTATTGGAATCCGAAAAATGTGAATATATCAGGAGTAAGCATGCTCAAACAACTGTTTGTAACAACATTATTGCTGATAATGCTAATATCGGGATTATCAGCGGAAGATGTAAGCTCAGTTGAGGTTCCCGAAATGGTATTTTGTCGAAAGGTAATTGATAGAGTGCCTCAAGAACCGGACACAGTTTTTTCAAAAGCTATTGGGCAGGTGTATTGTTTTACCAAAGTAAACGCTTCCAATTCACCTACCGAAATCACTCACATCTGGTATTTGAATGATAAAGAAAAGGCCAGGGTGACTTTGGATATAGGTTCGAAAACCTGGCGCACCTGGAGTTCTAAGAGGATTCCTGAGGAATGGGTCGGTAAATGGCGCGTTGATGTGGAGGATCCCTCAGGGAAAGTAATTCTCTCAAAGACATTTTCGGTAGATTCTAACTAGATAAAGTCAATTAAAAGGAATGAATGATCTCAGCCAGCTCCTTGGCAAGTTTACGATTTAGCTTATCCTAGCTTTCACTGATACCGGTTGCTGCTAAGTAATAATCTACATAAGGAAGAAAGGCTTTTATATTTTTGCTATTGATCCCGCTATCGATGGTAATGGGAAATCTCCAATGGCTTCTTTCATTATTCTGATCTTCTTTAAATCGGGTTCATGTCCAATTCCGGGTCCGCTGGTAGTGATCACATCCATATAATTGGTTGCTATTTTAGCTGCTTTTCCAAGCATTTGCGGCTCAACTATTCTTTGACATTTAAATGCTACACCCCCAAAATAACCCTCAAGCACAAAAATCAAATACCTTTATTCGCAGGTTTTAAATATCCACTTCCCATCATTTTTACAGTAGTCACCGGCATAGAGGGTCATCCCCGAATAACCTATCACATAATCGCTGGGGCCATGAAACATAGTATTTGCCCCGGCGATATTGGCTGCGGTCTGAGCGGTATAGATAAGCAAACTTTTTTGTGGATTCAGAGGGTTCATATACGCGGTAATGAAAATTAGACCCTGATCCTTAAGTTCCTTCTCGAATATGACGCTTTCTTCATTTATAACGAAGGGGAAAAAATCCCGGTGCCCATTTAGCCATAAATTTCCATCCATGGTTCCGTATGCCACGAGGTGATATTCCGATAGGTCCATGTTCAGCGCCGTAGTATCATCTACAAATTCATAATCTTTAAAGAACTTATCCTTAAAACCATTGACGTAGGAATGAATGTTTTTTTGGGCGGTCTTATCCTTTTCTGCGGTAGGAAGAATCAACGCCTTTTTACCCGAAGCCATCAGGCAATTATTGATACTCCCCAAAAACATCTCATTCTCAGCATTTAGTATTCCCCAGAGCATGATCAATCCTATAATTATTATCGCTGATGTTCTTAGCATAATGTTCCCTTGCTTTTAGGGGTTGTTTGGGTAATTATCCCGTAAAATGCAGTTAATATTGTTGAATATAAGTTAAATATTTGATGAACCTATTTTTCGATATTTCAGGCATTATAGTAAACTTCAACTGAATTAAACGGGATTATCAATAGGTAGGCCAATCCAGGCTATCACACTCTATGCATGCCAGGTCATTATCCCAGCATCCGAATGCGCCTTCGGGATAGTCTATACGGCCAAAATGCTGATTGATATCCCAGGTGATATTCCAGCGTCCGGGCCGGCCGCCGTCAACGTCCCGCAGCCAGACTGTTCCCATATTTCCATCAATCTCATAACTGAGGCTGTCACCATATTCGGCGCTGAACAGGTTATTGTTTGTTATCAGCAGGTTAGCGGTTGTATCACCTTCGTTTTTCTGCCAGCTGAGCCTGATGAAGTGGTTTGAATCCGCGGGAAGGTCATCCTTATAAAACTGCCACCAGCCTCCGGTAGCATGGTAATCACAACGCCCGTCATACCAGAGAAAATGATCCAGTTCGGCATTGGTTATATACATTTCCCAGTTCACGCTGTCCTCTTCGTCGATCGCCTGTCCGCGTAACTGGATATTATTGGATTCCGCGCCGAAGGTCCAGGTCCATGTCAGGTCGCCCAGGTACTCAGGGTCCTGGGTGACAGCAACCACGAAAGCCAGGCGGGGAAGGGCGAATGCCAGATTGGTCATGGTCCCCCAAACCGCTACCAGGACTGCCGCAGTATCAAAATCATCGCAAAATAATTGCGGGGAATGCTTGGATAGAGCAGCCTCGGTGAAGGTGGTCAGATTTATGGTGAAGCTCTCGGTTCCGGGCAAAGAGGGGGGATTGGGATCTTCCTCCTTTGCGCAGCCCAAAATGGACGCAATCAGTAAAACAGACAGAAGATAAAAACCTATCTTATTCATTGCAACTCCTTTTCAAAAGGTTAATTAGTAATTTATAGGGTATCAGATTGTTGTCAAGAATAAATAAGGTGCAATAGGCTTAAACAGATGGTCTATGGAATACCTGTACGACTTTTTTTAATATAATGTCAGTAGAATAGTTAATATAATGTATAGCAATTTGGTTGTCACATCATTTTAGCTTAGAAAATTCGAAGGATTATTTTAAATAGAGGACTTTATGATTTCCAATTCCCCTTTCAGTCAGGACATTTATCAGGTATAAGCCTGTAGGCACATGGTCCTTTGGTTTCCATAATTTCACCCCGGATAATCCGCTATTAATTTCTTCGATCAATTTACCCTTTAAATCGTAAATCCTTATTTTCCCCAGCGCCGGGGCATCGATCATCAAAGAGGAATTAAATGGGTTCGGGAAGCATTTTACTTTCAGGTTTGAGGGCAGATTTCGGTAATCGACCACCAGAGATGTATCGGTGGATATTATAGGGAAACGGATCCGGGATGGGTATAGTTGGGAGCGGTAGATGGAATTGATAGCTATCAGCATATTCGGGTCATTCCTGACAGGTGGCGCGCCTGTGTTGGGATTTTTCTCGAAGCGGGGGTAATTAGAGGATGAGATAATCACCCGGATCCGGTGTCCGGCATTAAAAACGTGGGCAAGGCTCCAGACGTCAATATCGAAAGCATATATTTCACCCGGTGTAAGCGGCTCTTCTATATCCAGACCGTTGCGGTGCCTGGCCTTGACTATGTTATCGGTCATTAAAATTGAGCGGCCATCAGGGTAAACATCGGTAATTCTGACCGTAAAATCGGTATCAAGGCAGTTAGAGGAGGCATAAAGGGACATGGTAATCTTACCAATCATCTTAACGGGGTTAAGAAGCGTTGGTGTAGTATAGATCAAGACGTCCGGTCTGCCCTCGATTGGCTGTTGGTCTTTGGGGCCATAACCGCTGGTCAGGCCGATATATTCTCTACCGCCGATAGTCGGGCAGGGGTTAGCCGGGTCATAGAAAATAGTATCGGCTCCATCGCTGAAGGGCATCAGGGTATCCAGGGATCCCTCATCAAGGAGGTAATAGGTAACGTATTCCATCCCGGGAACCGGCCAGGATACTGCAGTGAGCCATTTATTCCATTGGGTTGTGTCGTCGGTATCACAGTCGCCGGTAAGGTAATAGATTACCGGGTCCTCGTCCATAATCTCGGTGGAATCGCCTTGAAGCCAATAATCATACCAGCGCACTGCTACCAGGGCAAGTTCGAGCTCGTCCCGTTCCGCGTTGAGGGGGAACAGGAGGTCTCCCTGATGCCGGTTACCAATATTAGAATGGCCATAAGGGGTGATAAGGATCTTCTGGTTGCCCCACCGGCTCTGCAGTTCGGTAAAGACCTCCAGCTGCCCGTCCGTGTACATGTCGTACCATCCGGTGGCATGGAATGCGGGTACATTAACCGAGTCGTAGCGTTCGGCGAGATTGGTAAACTCCCAAAAGGGTCCGTAATTATAATAGGCAGCGACGGTATCTATGAGTCCGGTCTCGGAGACCGATGAGAGCCAGGTTTCCACCAGGGCTTTGCGGAAACAGCCGGCGTTATAGGCTACATAATGATAGATAGACGGCCCTGCAAAAAGCGGAGCCATGCACTTCAGGGCAGGATGTAGCGCGCCGGCGGCCATATACTGGGTCATCCCAGGAGCAGAAGCCCCAAACATTCCAATATTCCCATCACACCACTCCTGAGCCTCCACCCACTCCAGGCAATCGTAACCATCCTTAAGGTCGCCCCAGGCATCCGATAGAAAAATTTGAGGCTCCCCCTCAGACTCGTAGCGCCCCCTCAGATTCTGCACAACATAAATATAACGGTAGTAATCGGTAATAATCCCTACCTGAAGGGTGTCAATGTGACGGTTATAAGGGGTTCGTTCCAGGATCACCGGAAAGGGTTCGGGCATATAACTGGGGAGATAGACCTCGGTAGCCAGATGAACACCGTCCCTCATCGGAACCATTTCGGTGTACTGGGTATAAGAAAAACAAAAGGTCGATAGTAGCACTATAGTCAATAAAGCTAATTTGATAAGTTGCATTTTATTTCACTTTTAGATTAAGGTTGTTTATTATCCCGATAATATAGAAACAACTTGGAATTTGACAATAAAATTATATTCCCCGGATGGGAGTCTGCTGATATCGGAGCTAAATAGGGATTCAAGCTGTCAATCACTGTTGTAAAAGTACCAAAAATACGAACATCGATTGCAAAATAATGGTGCCAAGGAAAAGAAGAAAATTTAACTTGCCAACTATTAAATTCAAAATAACTTACTCCAATAAATTAGGTCTATGAAATTACGGCTTTTTAAGAGGGCATCAATTTTAATAAAAATAACAAACAAAGCGAGATAAGTATGTTAAGAAAGTACTATACCAAATCGCTATTGCTGTTGCTTGGATTGGGGCTATTAACACTAACCTGTTCCGGTGATAAGACCAGTTACCCCTTTACCGAAAGGGGGATACATCGTTTTATCAAAGACCTCAATGAGGCTTATGCACAAAAGAATGCCGGTTTCATTACCGGCGCCATGGCAGATGGAATACAGGTTAATCTTAAGATGGGTGAGCAGCAGATGAAATTCACCAAGGGCCAGTTCAACCAGCAAATGTCCATGATTTTCATGGCTATTGATTCTTATCATTACACTATCGAGGAGCAGAAAATAGAGATTCAAGGGGAGCAAGCGAACGTTCATATTGCCAAGAGCGAGGTCATTGAATATAGAACAGGCCAAAAGGTCAATGGTTCCCATTCCGAGAAATTTGTCCTGGCTAACCGGGATGGGAATGTCCAGATCGTTGCCTACGATGCTGAGTTTATAATGAAATTTTGATGAGTTATAATGCCCATTGGTGTTCAGAGAGGGGCAACAACATTTAAAGAAGGAGTTTTGTATGAAAAAGCTGATTTTTGTGATGGTAATTGTAATATTCCTGGTCGGCTTGTTATGGGCCGATAAGCTTACGGTGGGTTCAAGCAGCCTGGTTAACCATCCTGAACCAGATCGTAGTTTTGCTCCTCTCGATGAAACCCTGCCTTATATCACCAGTTTTGAGACTGCATCTGAGCGTGATGACTGGAGTGTTTATGTCCTTGGCGCTACTGCCGTGGAATGGGAACCTACTAACTACGAAGCGAATACGGGCGATTATTCCTATGTTCACAATTGGAATATCTCCAATCTTGAAGGATGGTTGGTTTCACCTCCACTGACCGTTCCGTTGGGAATAAATCCTATTCTGAACTTTTTCCAGTACACTCTCTATACATTTGATTACCGTTATCATGGAGTGTGGGTGTCTGACGGTTCCGGGAACCCCGGAGACGGTGATTTTGTAGAGATTGCCGAGATCGATACCTTCTCTGATTACGAATGGAACCCGGTTCCTCCTATAACTATCACCGGGCATTCAGGCACCATCTATGTGGCTTTTAAATATGAAGGCGCCGACGGCGATGTTTGGTATATCGACGACGTTGCCATCATGGTTCCATTGGATCATGATGTATCCTGCAATGAGATCATATACGATGATATTTTTATCAGCCCTGGTGAATACCTCGCCCCGGAGGCGGTATTCATGAATCCCGGGATAAATACCGAGACATTCGATGTGATCTGCCTGGTGGAAAGGTTCGGAACGGTTGTGATGGCTGATACACAGACTATTTCCGCATTAGCCCCGGGGGCTTCAAGAAGTGTTGAATTCGCCAGTTTCATGGCCAATCCCGGTGATGCATACGAGATTAAAGCATTCACGGATCTGACAACAGATGAATTTGCGGGTAACGATACCCAGCAGGTCTCTCTGTATGCATATACCAATTACATGCAACCCATCTTCCAGGAATTTACTGCGGTGGGATGCTATTATTGCCCACGGGCATCCGAAGGACTGCACATGCTTTATGAAGACCTGGAGGATTCAGTGATAATAATTGTTTACCATACCACCCTGTCTTTCGGTTCAGATCCATATTACCTGATTGATGCCGTGCCGGCTGCAGACTACTACGATGTCTCCGGCTACCCCGATGTATGGGTAAACGGGATAATAGAGTTCAGCGGCGGATACCCCGAATCATACGATTACGGCTATCCCCAGTACTTAGGGGCTTTCCGGGATATACAGGAACTAAGCAGTCCTTATATGCTCAACCTTTCGGTGAATTCCATCGAGGGCAGAGACGTCCATTTTACGGTTAACGTCACGATGGACAATGATCCGCCGGCCCTGAATAACCAGTTTCTCCGGTTGGCAGTGATCGAGAGTGAGATAGCCTATAGCTGGAATCCTGGCGATGTTCCCCAAACCCATTTATATCATACAGTTCGCGACGTGGTAACCGATTTCGAGGGAACGGAGCTGGACCTGGTTCGGGACGAATCCCGGGAATATGAGTTTAGCTTTACGATTGAATCCGCCTGGGATGAGGATGAAATAATCATCGTAGCATTTATCCAGGATGATAACAATTATCTCATCTGGCAGGCAGCTGAATGCGACCTGAGCATGGAGACTATTGGAGAAAGGGCAGCATTACCCTCTGATTATAGCCTGCTCTATAATGTTCCCAACCCATTCAATGCCGCTACACGGATCATCTATGAACATCCCCGGTTTCAGGACGGCAAGCTGACCATTTACGCAATCGATGGTCAGACCGTGCGTATGTTCGACCTCAAAAATTATAATGGCGAGATACTCTGGGATGGCCTGGATCAATCCGGGAACGATGTTACAGGAGGTATTTATTTTTACAGGCTGGAGTCAGCCGGCGGGACGCTCAACCGGAAGATGGTCCTATTGAAGTAGCTTTTTACCCGTAAAATGCAGTTGATAATGTTGAATATGAGTTATATATTTGAGGAACCTGTTTTTCGATATTTCAGGCATTATAGTTAATTTCGGCTAAATTAAACCGGTTTAAACGGTGGCCGGGCTCCCTTGCGGGGGTCCGGTCTATCCCCCCAATTCTCCCAAAATCATACGCATCTTTTCACCCGGTTGATTTCTTTTCCAGTACTCCTTGTTGGCGGTATTTTTGACCAAAAAACTTTCCAGGGGCAGAAAATTGCCAAGCGATACATTCGCCCAGGGGGTTCCCGAACCACGGGTACTTTGAACGTTTTCCCGGTTACTGTCCGGGAACAGCTCACGGTCCTGCTCATAAAGCTTGACCATATCCTGCTCCCAGATAGCGATCAGTCTGTGGGGATGAAAGTCGGCGTAAACGATCAGCATCAGTGAGCGGTCACCAATAGAGCGACAAAGCCGCCGGTAATTATCCAGAGCGCGGCGCTCAATTACTCCCCAGTACTCCGGGATCAGGAAGGGCTGAAGTTTCACCCACTTCTCCGGATGAATATTGTCATACCGGGGATGAGACCGCTTAAGGATCATCTTTGTGCTCACCCGGGGGCTGCGCTTCATTACCTTCAGCTCCAACCAGAAAGCCCTCCTGCCTACCGTATCTATCACAATGCGGTCCGGAAAGTAAATAAATGAGGTACCTGTGGGATCGGTCGCATCTGTATGCCCCCGTAATCGACTGAGAAACTCCCTCCCTTCAGAATGTTCCAGCACGAATTCAATACCCGTCGGGCAAATGTAAAACGGATTACCGTCATTCTTGAAAAGATGACGCTCCAAGGCAACGGATAATTGCTCCTCCAGTGTGCGCCTTTCATCGAAAGTGGTCATAAAAAATAATTAAATATAAACCGCCGGCATGTCAAGAAAAGAAGGAATTTGAGTATAAACAAAAACAAACCATAATATCACTTTTCTAAGTTTTTTAAAAAAGAAAGTATTGATTCCAAAATATAATAAATTGACAGACCTAAATTTCAGTAAAATTATGTTGGCAATTTGTTGAGTTAAGATATATTTAAAATTCCTTGTTTCTTAAGAACAGTATGAATACTTTATCCTTTTTAAGATAAATTCTATGAGAAACCTTACTTTGGGACAATATCTTCCCCGTGATTCCGTAATTCACCGCCTGGATCCCCGGAGCAAATTCCTGTTTTTTCTGGTATTAGTCAGCTTTTTTATTCTCTTCAACAGTATTGAAACCCATCTGGCGGGTTTATTGGTCCTTTTCATATTGATGATCATGGCGAAACTGCATCTTGTGAATCTTTTGACCCTGGTTCGTACCTTCCGGTTGTTCTTCTATATAACCTTTTTAGTGCATCTCATATTTACACCGGCAGAAGGGGGTTATCAATGGCACTGGTTCTCCGTTTCACTGGAGGGTGCCTGGAACGGGTTGCTGTTTTCTCTGCGTCTGTTTCTACTGGTATTTTCCGGAGCGCTTTTAACCTGGACTACGCAACCCATCGAATTTACAAATGCCCTGGAAAGGTTTCTGGAGCCCCTTAACAGAAGGGGGATACCGGTCCGCAATTTTACCCTGATGATGATGATCGCCCTCCGGTTCATCCCTACCATGATAGATGAGATTGAGAACACCCGCAAGGCCCAGTTGGCCCGGGGAGCACGGTTTGGAGGGGGCTTGCTCAAGCGCATCAAAGCATTGCTCCCCCTGATTATCCCCCTCTTTGCTCAATCCTTCAGAAGAGCAGAAACCCTGTCACTTGCCCTGGAGGTCAGAGCATACACCCCCGACCATCCCCGTACTTATTATAAACCCCTCAAATACCATACCGGCGACTGGATACTCACCTTACTTACCGGATCCTTGCTGACCGGATTGGTTTATTTTAAAATGACCTTCTAAAGCGCAATGTATAACCTTAAATTGACCATAGAATATGACGGAGCTGCCTATCAGGGATGGCAAAAACAACCTCACCACAGGACCGTTCAGGGGATTATCGAGGAAAAATTATCGCTGCTTATGGGAACGCAGCTAAGGTTAACCGGCGCATCGCGCACCGATGCAGGCGTTCATGCCCAGGGGCAGGTAGCAAACTTCCTCACCGAACGTCGAACCTCCCCCATAAATCTGATGCAACGTCTCAACGCCTTCCTCCCCGAAGATATCGCTATTCGAAACGCGGAATACGTGAAGGAAGACTTCAATGCACGGTTTTCAGCTTTAAGCAAACTATACCGCTATAGCATAAACCTGACTAAATTTCCGCTCCTGCGTGATTATAGCTGGTACCTAAAGTGGAAGATCGATTATGACCTCCTTCCACTCCTGGCACAGAAAATGACGGGTTCACATGATATGGGTGGCTTTGCAAAAAACATCAGGGAAAAAGAAAATCGGAACTGCAGTATTTACCGGTCGATCTGGATACTGGAACAGGACTCGGTAGTTTATGAGATCGAGGGCGACCGCTTCTTGCATGGTCTTGTGCGCGGATTGGTCGGAGCAATGATCGAGGTTGCCCGGGGTAAGATATCCCCTGAGCAGTTCGAAGAAACACTGTACACCGGAGAGCGAAAGGTTCATTTCGGATTTGCTCCACCCCAAGGCTTGACCCTGGTTAAGGTTAATTATTGAATATACGTGGATTATTATTGACTTTGAAAAATAGCGGAATATTTATATAAATATATTCAGTCACCAGGTAAATTAACGAAGGGAGGATTTTTCATGAAATTTTTTATCGACACCGCAAATATTGAGCAGATAAAAGCTGCGGCTTCGTGGGGAGTATTGGATGGCGTTACCACCAATCCTTCCCTGGTAGCCAAAGAGTCCAGGGACTATAAGGAACTGCTGAACCAGATTGTGGAGATCGTTGACGGTCCAATCAGTGCGGAGGTAGTTTCCGAGGAGGTGGACGGGATGCTCCGGGAGGCCCGTGATCTGGCCGGTATTCACAGCAATATCGTTATAAAGGTGCCCTTTACCCCGGATGGCTTGAGGGTAACCAAGACCCTTTCGGGAGAGGGTATCGGGGTGAATGTGACCCTGATCTTTTCGCCGCTTCAGGCCCTGATGGCGGCTAAGGCAGGTGCCCGGTTCGTGTCCCCATTCGTCGGCCGCCTGGACGATATCAGCCACCAGGGAATGGACATCGTGAACGACATCGTCACTATTTATGATAATTATATTTTTGAAACTGAAGTCCTTGTGGCTAGCGTACGCCATCCACTCCATGTACTGGAGGCCGCCCTGATGGGCGCCGATGTCGCTACAATACCATTCAAGGTGCTAAAACAAATGTTCAAACATCCCCTAACCGATATAGGCATCGAAAAATTTCTGGCCGATTGGCGAAATGCCGGCAAGAAAATGTAAATGTTCTTTTCTATCAAAATTCTAAAAAATTTATGGAGGCATAGTGTTAAAAACAAAATACCCAAAATGGATAATTTGGTTATTTCTGGTACTGCTGATTTTAGGGGGTTGCTCTACCAAAGGCCAACTGACAAGGGAACCCGGTCCTTTGCTATGGAAAATCGATGGAGATAAACCAACCTACCTTTTCGGTACCATCCATCTGCCCGATCCCAGGGTCACCGAACTGCCCGAATCGGTTACCCGTGTTTTCGATGAGGCTTCGGCGTATGTAATGGAAGTGGACCTTGGAGATGTGAACATGGCCGAGCTGGGAACCCTGATGCTCCTCCCGGATGGTAAAACCCTAAGCGATCTGATGACCCCCGAACTCTACCAACAGGTAAGCGATATTCTCACGGAGAAGGGGCAGGATATTATGATGTTTGAGAGCCTGAAACCCTGGGTATTGTTCAGTCTTATCGCCCTGCCGCCCGATGCGGGTGACCCCATGGACCAGATGCTTTATAAAAAAGCGCAGGAAATGGAAAAGGAAACCGGAGGATTGGAAACCATCAAAGAACAGATCGTCGTTTTCGACGGGCTTAGCCTGGAGGAACAGATCATTATGCTGGAACAGTCCGTGAACGAATACGAGCAGTTTGAAGTTGTCCTGGAAAAGATGATTGAGCTTTACCTCCGGGGTGATGTAGAAGCCCTGACCAGGTTCATGAACCAGGAACTGGTGGAGGAAGATTACCAGGATTTTTATGATAATTTGATTACCCGGCGCAATTATGTGATGGCTTCCAGAATGGAGAAATTTATCCGGCAAGGCAATGTCTTTGTTGCGGTCGGCGCTGGTCATCTGGGCGGCTCAGAAGGGGTAATAAAACTCCTGCAGGATAAAGGCTATAAACTGACCCAGGTTAGATAAACGTCAATTTATTGCAGAAAAATTTCCATGTTAAACTGCTTTAGGCTGCTTACAGCCCTTATCTTTCTTTTTCTTTTTTGGGGTCGATCAAACGGCCGGGAAGAATGGGAAAACCAGGTAGAGAAATTAGCCGGAGATGGCGCTGTATGCGTCACCGACCTGGATGGGAACATCCTGTATTCCCTTCGGGAAAACAAACTCCTGGTACCTGCCTCAATCCTGAAAATAGCCACTGCTGAGGCTTTTATCCATGAAATCGGTTCCACGCAATTTAGATTTCCAACCCAATTTTATCTGGACAGCCTTCGAAACCTCTATGTCAAAGGTTATGGCGATCCTTACTTTGTCTCCGAGGAAATTTCCCTGATAGCCCAGGAAATAGCACCCCTGCTAGAGGAGAAGCCGCTTAATGGTCTCTTTCTGGATGATACTTACTTTGCACCGCATATCGTGATCCCCGGCATTTCACATAGTCTCAATCCCTATGATGCCCTGAACGGGGCTTTGCTGGTCAATTTCAATACAATCTTTGTATCCGTCTCCTCCGTAAACAAGGTGAGCAGCGCCGAGGAGCAAACCCCCCTGACCGATACCGCGGAAAGGTTAGCCCTGGCACAGGGGAAAAAGGGTACTTTCAGGATCAATTTGGCTTCGGACACCGAACTACAGCTTAAATACGCGGGGGAATTGCTACAGGCGATATTCAAACAGAATGGAATTAGATTTCAAGGCGGGATACAGAAACGGAAAGTGCCTGAATACCTAAGTGTCTTTTATGTTCATGAATCATCGAAAGATCTGGAGGATGTATTGCAGGGTCTCTTTAAATATTCCAACAATCTCATAGCTAACCAGCTTTTACTTTACCTCGGCGCCCGGAAATACGGTCCCCCGGCTACACTGCGCAAGGGGACGGATGCCCTTACTGAATACCTCCGCGAGAAATTTCAAGATGAAACCTTTTCCATTACCGAGGGATCCGGTATTTCCCGTCAGAACCAGATAACCGCCCTCCAGATGTGTACTCTCCTGCGATCCTTCTTCCCCTACAGGGAGCTGCTTCCCATGAATGAAGGGATCTACGCAAAGACCGGAACCCTCAACAATGTGAATACCCTGGCCGGTTATTTCGATTCAAGCAATCTCGGGAAAACCCTGTGCTTCGCCATTATTCTTAATAATAGTTTAACAAATAGAGAAAATATTGTCAAGGTTTTAGCGGATAACCTGTAGGTTCCTGAAATCCTCAGGTAAAAAGGCTGCTGGTTTCCAAAAATCTATGAAGCTCTTTTCAGGGTTAGGCTCTCCAAAATAATAAATATACTTTTTTTATTGCGTTTTCTTTATATTTATATTATGATATAACATAAATAGAGAAGTATTCCTTTGTTGTTTGTGAAGTTAATGATGATTTAGCCGGAAAGGGGCGTTCTTTATGAATAAAAAGGGATGGTTAATTTTAATTATAGCCATTTTTTTCTCAATAAATTTCCTTTATGGGGACAGCACCTTTGTAACGGGTAATGTTTCAGGGCAATGGGAGGCTCCCGGTTCTCCCTACGTGGTTATTGGGGATTTAGCCATTCCAAACGACAGCACACTGAATATAGGGCCGGGTGTGGAAGTAATTTTCCGGGGGCATTACAGGATACTGGTCAGGGATGAAGCGGTGATAAACGCACAGGGTACCTATTGGGAGCACATCCTTTTCAAGGTGGAGGATACCGTATTAACCGATACCAGTGGCGGGTTTCAGGGTATCCGTTTTGAACGGAATGCCGAACTCTGCAGCCTTGTTTACTGCGATTTCGAGTACGGGAATGCCCTTGGGACATCTACAGAGCGTTTCGGAGGGGCTATCTACTGCTATGAGAGCAGCCCCTCTATCATCAACTGCACTTTCAGAAATTGCTATGCGGACAAGGGTGGGGCTATCTGTTGTTTAAATCTATCGAGTCCAATTATAAAAGGCTGCCGATTCTATTTTAACGTTGCTGATAATGGGGAAGGCGGGGCTATCTGTTGCCGTAATCAGTGCGATCCGGTGATCTCAGATAATTACATCGCTCATAGCACGGCTTCCAAAGATGGCGGTGGGATCGCATGCTACAGGTCTTCTGCCCGGATTGTAAATAATATGATAGTATCAAATCATTCGGTAAAATCGGGCGGGGGAATTTCTTGTGAATGGAACTGCTATCCAACCATGATCAATAATACCATCGCCGACAATTGCGCCGATTCAGTGGGAGGCGCTGTTTATTGTTACCAGAAGGTGAATATTGAAAGCTTCAATAACATAATGTGGGGGAATCAGGCTTTACGGGGTGACGAAATCTATCTTCGCTATTATGCTTACGGTGAGAATGTATATCCATGCACAGTTTACGTCAGTCATACTAATCTGGACAGCACCAAGTGTTTTCGGGAAACCTTTGCGGGTATTTTTATCTGGGAGCGGGGAATTTTTCGAACGGATCCCTATTTCCGGGATACTCTCTATCATCTCTCTGACAGCTCGCGCTGTATAAACACCGGATCCCAATACATTTTTTCCCCCTGGGGTGATACATTGATGGCCCCATATATCGATATTGAGGGGGACACCAGGCCTTTCGGAAGGGGTTGGGACATTGGCGCCGATGAATACATCCCCGGTGCTATTAATCGGGAAATACTGATCATAAATATCAACGCTTATCCCAATCCGTTTAATTCCAATGTTTCCATTGACTACCAGATCACCCGCGGCTCCTGGGTAAAGAGGATTTTCTACGACCTTTCCGGTAGGGTGGCCAAATCTTACCCACTGGAATATCTACTGCCCGGGAATTACAAGTTAAAGTGGGAAGCTACACCGGAATTTGGCTCCGGGATATACTTTTGCTACTTCCGGGTAAACCAGTATGAGACTACCCAGAAAGTAATTCTATTAAGATAAGTCTTTCCGTTCAAAGAATATAGACTTCGGGATAAAATCGGAGATGATTTAATATGAACAATGCAACTGAAACAATCTATAAAAAGATATCAAAACTTAACGATAATGAAAAACTAGTTCTTTTTTCAAAATTAATTTCGGAAATATCAATAGTCATTGGGAAAAATAATAAAGGATGATTCCAATTATCTTGCCTTTTCATCAGTAATTACTTTGTTAGAAGTTCTTTCACTGCCTCTGAGACAATCTAGAACGAAGCTAGTAGAAAAATACAAACATTTTCTTCTTAATTCAGCTAATTTTGTCATTTTCTCAATTGACCCGATTATTGCAGAGAAGGCTGCGGAAATCAGGGCACAATATGGGGTATGAACCCCTGATGCAATACAAATTGCTACGTGTATCGAAAACAGTGCTAGTCTTTTTATTACAAACGATAGGAATCTTAAGTCAATTAAAGAGATAGAAATATTTGTTTTGGAAGATTACTTGAACTATGGTAATTGAATTCATAACATTGCTATAATTGCCTTCTAACCAGAGTTTCCACATTGACAACAATGGTATTTTATGATAAACAAATATGGCAAGATATGAGATATTTAATGTCAGTAACAAGAGCAACTAATTTCCGAAAGCCTTCGAGGCAAGTGATACTCGGAGATGTTGGCTGAGGAAGAAATGGAGAACACTCTTCACATCACAAGTGGTGACAGCGCAGGAGGAAGCCTTGCAAGGGCCGGGCTTCCCGGGGAAGTGTTCGTTTGGCACGACATTATGTATGAGGGGCCTCGACATCCCGGATGGCCTGATGAGGATATTCTTAATGCCCGGGCGGTCTTTCTGGAAGAAGCTACCGCAGGTGGATTGGACAAGCAGCTTGTTCTTGAGACACTGCGGAATCAGTACCGAAGGCTGGCGGAATCCACCACCCGAGAGCATATCGTCCTGTGGTTCGATGCATGCCTTTTTGACCAGTCCATGCTCGCCCATATTATGACATGCCTGCACCTAAAGGACGCCGTCAACGTGGAACTCATCTGCGTAGATACATTCCCCGGAATAGTACCGTTCAACGGGCTCGGGCAACTGCGGCCCGACCAACTTGCATCGCTCTATGGCAGGCGAAGCGCTGTTACCGAGGAGCAATTCAGATTCGCCAAGGTAGTCGATAAGGCATTCGCAACACAGGATGCTGCCTTGTTCGAAAAACTGTCGGAGATTATCAAGGCTCCCTTGCCCTGGGTTCCCGCCGCCGTGGCACGATGGATACAGGAACAACCCGACCAGAAAGGTGGATTGGGACGACTTGAAAGCCTTGCCCTCACAGCAATCCGGGAAGGTAACGAAACGCCTGGCAGCATCCTTGCATCCGTTGCATCCGCTGATACACCGCCACAGTTCTGGGGTGACACGACGTTGTGGGCCAAGATCAACGGACTTGCAGGCCGTACGCCTCCACTCGTGCAAATCCAGGGCCCAGCAGATAGATTGCCCCAATGGGAAAGTGAACTGTCACTTGGGGACTTCAGAATCACAGCATTGCCGAACAAGCCGGATGCACGCGACGGCTGATAGCTGCGTGTGATACTTAACCCTTCGCCCCGCTTTGGGCGGCACGTTAGGGGAGATGAGAAATGACGTATGTGACGTTAACAAAAGAGAACATCAAGGATGAACACATTTGTTGTGCCTTTTCCGACAAGAAATGTGCTAAGAGCTACGAGCTAAAGAAACAATGGCTCAGAGCGCAATTTGAAAACGGATACGTGTTTCGCCGACTTGATGAACGGGCAAAAGTGTTTATCGAGTATGGCCCGGCTGAAAAATCCTGGGTTCCAGTAACGGCACCGAATTATATAATGATCGGGTGTTTTTGGGTTTCCGGGAAGTTCAAAGGCCACGGCCATGGCAAAGCCTTGCTAAACGAGGCAATTGAAGCAGCAAAGAACCAGGGCAAAAGTGGTCTTGTGACCGTTGTAGGCACGAAGAAATACCATTTCATGAGTGATACGAAATGGTTGCTGAGGCAAGGGTTTGAGGTAATTGAGAGTGTACCGTCGGGTTTCAGTCTCATATCCATTGACTTTGAGTCATCAGTCGCCCAACCCTATTTCAACCAATCGGTGCGAAGCGGCACATGCCCGGATCAAAACGGTATTGTTGTCTATTATTCAAACCGTTGCCCGTATTCCGAATACCACGTAGAGAACTCACTCGTTGAGACTGCTAAGAATCGGGGTCTTTCGCTCAAAGCAATTAAGCTCGAAACCATGGAAGAGGCTCAGATGTGTCCATCTCCGGCAACGATATTCAGCCTTTTCTTGGATGGGAAGTTCATCACTACAGACATAAGCGTATGCATGGAGAGTCGGTTCGATAAAATCGTCGGCAAGCGATAGGCACATAACAACGGGTTGCAGGCGACGGCTTATAGCCGCGCGTAATCCGCGTTGATCATTATATTATTTAATTCATAGAATTTCGGTAAGGCGGCGAGGTAAACCTGATACTCAGAGACTTTAGAAAGACAGAATAATACGAAGTAAGTATCTAAAAATAATTAGTTAACCTATTTGAATTAGAATAATAATAATAAATACTTTGGCCTAAATTCTTCTTTATCTTTTCACTAATAAAATTTCGATTACTTTTTTATCTGGTATTTCACATTTTATTTTCACAATTTAGGTGAAACCTCCTTGTTTGATGATGTTTTTCTAAAGCTTGGTTTACAACAAACTTAGGAGGTTTCGCCATTGTTTTTTTACAGTTAACGCTGAATACAGGTAATAGAAACGCCCCCTCCGGCAAGACCGAAGGGGGCGCATAAGTATCAGTATTGTAATCAGGATTAATACATTCCGCCGCCGGGAGGCATTGCCGGCATACTGGGTTCTTCCTTAGGAATTTCGGTAATAACCGCTTCGGTAGTAAGTAGTAATCCAGAGATGCTAACTGCGTTTTCAACGGCGATGCGGGTGACCTTGGTGGGGTCTATAACCCCGTCCTTGGTGAGGTCGCCATAAGTTTCGGTTTCGGCATTAAAGCCGTAGGGTCCGGTTTTTTCCATTACCTTGTTAACCACAACCGAACCTTCGTGTCCGGCGTTGTGTGCGATCTGGCGAAGGGGCTCTTCCAGTGCTTTGGCCAGAATTTTCAACCCGATCTGTTCATCCCCATCCAGTTTGGATTTGGTGAGGACCGGGAGGGTTCTCAGCAGGGCAACTCCGCCACCGGGAACTATACCCTCTTCAACTGCAGCGCGAGTAGCATGCAGGGCATCTTCAACACGGGCTTTTCGTTCTTTCATCTCGGTTTCCGTGGCTGCGCCAACCTTGATAACCGCTACACCGCCAGCCAGCTTGGCCAGGCGTTCCTGTAATTTCTCCTTATCGTAATCAGAAGTGGATTTGTCAATCTGGGCCTTGATCTCTTGAATCCGGGCCTGGATATTGGCAGTTTCACCTGCACCCTCGATTATGGTGGTGTTATCCTTATCGATAACGATCTTCTTTGCTTTACCCAGGTCTTCCAGCCGGGCGTTTTCCAATTTGAGACCCAGCTCTTCTGAAATTACATTACCGCCGGTAAGGATGGCAATGTCCTTAAGCATTTCCTTGCGGCGATCGCCAAATCCGGGAGCCTTTACCGCGGCAACCTTCAAGGTGCCCCTGAGTTTGTTAACTACCAGGGTAGCCAGGGCTTCGCCCTCTACATCCTCTGAGATGATCATCAGGGGAGCACCCATCTGGGCTACCTTTTCCAATACCGGAAGAAGGTCTTTCATTACACTGATCTTTTTATCGAAGATAAGGATCTTGGCATCATCCAGAACTACTTCCATACTATCCGGATCGGTAATAAAATAGGGTGAGAGATAGCCGCGGTCAAACTGCATGCCTTCAACTACCTCCAGGGTGGTTTCCATTCCCTTGGCTTCCTCTACGGTTATAACCCCGTCCTTGCCCACTTTTTCCATTGCCTGGGCAATCAATTCCCCGATCTGTTTATCATTATTGGCGGATATGGTGCCCACCTGAGCGATCTCCTCCGTGCCGGAAACCTCTTTGGAGAGCTTTTCTAATTCGGCCACCACGATCCTGGCGGCTTTATCCAATCCCCTGCGGAGAGCCATGGGATTGATGCCTGCAGTAACGCTTTTCAGTCCCTCCATAAAGATAGAACGGGCCAACACAGTGGCAGTAGTAGTCCCATCACCGGCAACATCAGAGGTCTTTGATGCTACCTCTTTAACCAACTGGGCACCCACATTCTCAAATGGGTCTTCCAGTTCGACTTCCTTGGCAACGGTAACCCCATCCTTGGTGATAGTAGGACTGCCAAATTTCTTTTCCAGTACCACGTTCCGCCCCCTGGGGCCCAGAGTCACAACCACAGCGTCGGCTAACTTGTTCACACCGAGCTTGATCATTTCCCGAGCCTTGTCAGCATATTCCAATTGCTTGGCCATTTACTTCAACCTCCTTAATATTCCTTGAATACAGTTATTAACCCACAATCGCCAGAATGTCACTCTCGCGCATTATCAGGTATTCTTCTTCATCGATGGTGATCTCGGTACCTGAATACTTTCCGTAGAGTACTTTATCGCCCTTTTTTACGCTTATCGGGACGGATTTCCCATCATCTGTAATTCGACCAGTACCGACCTCGATAACCAAACCCTCCTGAGGCTTTTCCTTGGCAGTATCAGGGATGATTATACCTCCCTTCTTCACCTCTTCCACCTCTTTGGGTTTTACCAGAATGCGGTCAGATAAGGGTTTTATCTTCATTTATCCCTCCTTAAGTTTAAATAGTTTATAATGTTGCTAAGTATGAATAGTAGTCCATTTTAATAAAGCCATATAATTTTATAAAAAAATAACGCTTTGGCAAGGAAAAAAATAATTTTTTTGGTTCCCCTGAAAAACCGCTGGTATCAACGGTTTATATCGTATATTATAAGTTTCATACCTTAAATTTATCTTTTTGCAGGGCCCGGGCAATCATGAACGCCACAATAGTAATGACCAGGAGGGTAAGTACCGGGCCGCCGATACGATGAAGGGAAATCCCGCTCCTCATATACCAGATGCCCACCTTGCGCAGTGCCTCGATTAGCATGCTGGCCACAAGGGAAACCACAACATATTTCCAAACGTACGCGGCTATCGGCTCAAAGGCCAGAATCCCGGTCATAACCACCAGGAAATTGATGATAAAGCGTTTTAATTCCGGGTAAAATCCGGCGGGTATAATTACCTCCATTACCCCTACCCAGATCGCCAATACAAGGAACTGAAGCCAGTATATGTGAATCTTTCGTTTTGCCATAGCCATTCTAATTCCGACCGGAATGCTCTAATTGAGTTCCTTCACCATTTTTTCGATCGCGTCCAGACCCTTCTGGGAAAATCCAACCAGGGATTCCCTCACCGTACCCGTCTTGTCGATAACCACCGTTATCGGTGTTCCGCCACCGTAATAGGGCTCCAATTGTCCATCCTCATCAGCGCTCATTGGAAGCAGAACAGGATAGGAGATATCCTTGTCCGCAATGAACCGGAGCACCTCTTCCTTAAGCCCGATATCTATGCATATCCCAAGTACTATCACGTTATCCCCTGAGTTCATTATTCGTTCCATCCAGACCATTTCCTTTTCGCAGGCATCGCATTCCAGACTGAAAAAGTGGAGTACCACGGTTTTCCCGAGAAAATCCTTAAGCCGCACCATTTTTTTCTCCCGAATGTCTATTAGCTTAAAATCGGGAGCGGGTTTATTAAGAAGAGCAGATCGCTTATCCATCCACTCCTTCTGCAGGGCCATCTGCATAATCTTCTGCTGTTCGCCCCCAAGGTTGGCATAGAGCTGCTTGAAGGTTGCAGTGATCAATCCCGGATCAGGGTCGCCTTTGAAGGGGATCTTCCGGGCAATCGGGTACTTGAAATAACCATCTGTCAAATTAAGGATTACGTAAAGTTCGCTGTTTGTCCTTTCCAATTGGGTAAATAGCACAAACCTGATACCCAGAATATTTGCCCATTTACGAAATAATTCGTGGGTTTCTCTCTGCATATACTGGGGATCCTGTGTAAGCCCCTTGATTATCTCGTCAGCGGGTACCAGTTGCAGGTCATCACGGGAATCCAGCTCGATCAGCAGCTGTTTTGTAAGGGCTTGCACAAAAAGGATATCTTCCTCCAGCTTGGAGGTAGTCTGAGTAGGGATCAGGACAATTTTCTGGTTATCCGGGGTGAGTTTTCCGGCAAGTACCTCGCCAAAAACGATTATTGGTATCCGTTTTTTTTGGGGGTCGTCAGTAAAGATATAGAGTGTTTCCGCGAAGCTTCCGGTATCTGCGGGAGCTTTAAATTCGATTTTCAGGTATTTTTTTTCCAGGGGCAAAATGGCCTGGGGTGATTCCAGTACCCTTAGAGATGAGGTAGAGGTAGTAAGGCTATCAAGATTGAGGGTGGCTTCCCCGGTATTCTCCAGGGAGATGGTCTGTTCCGCCTCTGTGCGTGGCAATACACTGCCGAAATCCCAGTTCAGGGGTTCTACAGAAGCCGAAGGGGCTTTACCACAACCAGCGCCGAGCAATGCAAATAGGGCTACCAGTATGGTAATCTTAAATATTTTTTTCATCTTATTTTACTATGGTAAGTGGATTATTAAGCGGCATTCGTTTAAAGCAAAAACCCAGAATCCTCTTCCGGGCTGAACCGCGTTTTTTAATTCATATCGCAGTGTTAGGGGATTAAAATCGAACAGGCTTCCGGGCAGCAGCGAATGAGGGGGCAGGGTTTCGAATGACTCCCATGGTACCCGGGCCCGGATACCCCCGATCATGTTCCACCCCTCCTGAAGGTGAATTTCTATTGAATCGGCTATAGCACACTCCAACGTAATCAACCGGTCGTCGGGATAAAGTATAAAATAAGCCTTACCCGGGTAGAGGGTATCCGTCAGGTAGTACGAATGAAGTTCCGGGTCATAGTGGAAGAGCCCTCCGATGGCTTCGGGGAGGATGCTTTCCGCTGGGCTTATGGGCTCGGAAATGGGTAGTGCGATCATGTTCCACCCCTCAAAAAGGGAAATTGTACAGGAATCGTTTTGTGGGTAGCTGATAGCCCCCAGCAGATCGGGCAAACCCCATCCATAGGCGTTATTCGGAGTGGTGGAAAGATTGGCTGTGGCGGTAAGGGCTTCGATAACCTGCATGGGCGTCCAGCCGGGATGAACCTGCAATATAAGGGCGCAGCCGCCGGCGATCAGTGGACTGGAAAGTGAGGTTCCACCCGCAGAGCCGAGTGCATCATCTGACCATGCGGTAGCGCAGGCGGTACCGGAACCACGGGCTACCAAGGTAGGTTTTATCCTACCGTCCGCGGTGGGGCCCCTGGAACTGAAGGTCATTATGGAGTCGTTGCTTCCTACTGCTCCTACTGCAATGGTGCTGTCCGCATCGGCGGGTGTAACCAGGCTGCCCGGGGCAGAGCCGGAATTACCCGCTGAAGTGCATACTATTATTCCCCGCTCGGCAGCCATGTCCGAAGCCACGGTGATTCGCGCAGTATTACCGTCCAAATCGGAATATTCATAACCGGTAGCATCATCCCAGCGGAGGTAGCCCAGTGAGCTGTTGATCACTTCGGCGCCCAGGCTGTCCGCCCATTCCATTGCCGCAATCCAGTTGTCCTCCTCAATAGGCATCTCCTGACTGAGGTCCTCCGTCCTGGCCAGCAGGAAGGATGCCCCATAGGCGGGTCCATAGAGATATCCGGGGAAGATGCCGCAAAGGGCGGACCAGGTCATAGTCCCATGGTTCATCTGATTGGGCCAGTCCCCCTCTTCCTCATAAACTATGCTGTCAGAATCGATAAAATCATAAGCGGCAAATACTTCCGCGGAATCGAATGCCCGGTGGGATGTTCTGTAACCGGTATCCATCATGCAGACCAGTACCGATTGCCCGTTTATTCCAAGCTCGTGGAGGGGAGGCACATTGATCTGGTTTAGCTGGTCCAGGGAAACCCCGTAGTCCAGAAAATGGGTGAAGATGGTCCGGTATAACCCTGGCGGGGCGGCCTCCTCCTGCCTCTCCCCGAGGCCATAAAAAACTACCGGGGTAATTTCCCTTACAAATGAAAACTGAGCTATATCATTAAGCAGGGCAGCACTGGCCGAAACGCTAACCCCGTTGAACCAGCGGGAGCGCCTATGAATAACAGCCCCTGAATTTCCGATGGCTTTCACATATTCCAGGTATGGGGGAAGGTCCTCATAGGTCACCAGGTTTTCCTGACTGCGCACTTTTTCCAGCCGCCGGATGGTCCGTTCGGGAAGCTGATGGACATATTCAGCCAGGGCAGCCTCCAATTCCGCAGCGCCTTGATGGCCTTTATCCCGGAAAAAGACCCAGTATTTCGACTGATTTGAATAGACCAGCGAACAACTCAAAAGCACAGCCAACAGGGCGCTGCCCAGCAAGCGCTTATAATTAACTATTTCTCTCATTTTTACTGATAACATCAATGACCTCGGTTCGTTTTCGGGAGAATGCCCCCTTCAATAATCTATAGTTGGGTATCAAGATGCTGTGGGTTGTCCTGGTCTCCTGGTTCATGTCTGCTGTTATCTCGGGGTCCCTCAGTTCAAGCCTGATGAAAAGAATGTTTACACCTACAATCTTGCCCTTCATTCCCTCGAACTCGATGATGTCGTTCAGTTTGATCTCCTCCAGAAGGAGGAGGGTAAAACAGGCCAGGATACTCATAGTCGGCCGGGCGGCAATTAAAAGAAAGAAGGCTACCAGTAATCCGAAGAAGGTGCATGCGAAAGGCCCTTCGAAGCCGGGTATAAGCAGGAGAATCCCGATAATGATCAGGAAGGCGATGATCCCTTTGATCAGCCGGCGAAGGGGGGTAAGCAATTCCGGGGGGACCTGCTCCACTTCTATCTGATTATCCTTCACCCGGTGAAAGAGGTAATTTACCAGTTTGAAGAGATAGCGGCCTATAAGGAGCAGTAATATGGCCCCCAGAAAGGGCTTTGAGAAGTCCAGCAGGAAATTCCCGATATCCCGGATTAACCCACCGGTCAACTGGATGAGTGTCTGGGTATAAGTCTTTGTGGGCGAGAATATATTGAAGAATATGATCAGGAAGGTATAGAAGGTAATCAGGTATAGTATCCATTTGACGACCCGTAGTGCCTTTATTATGAAGATCACCATGTTTTTTCCGGAGATCAGGATTTTTTCCTTGAACCTCACCCCCTTGATTTTTCCACCTTCCATATTCACCAGTTTACGGGATGCCTTTTTAAAGACCAGATGAAGTAGCCATATTACAATAATGAATATAAAGGGTAGCAAGACAGCCATGATCATCTTGGACCATGTTTGCCAGGACGTATATTTTCCCCGTGCGGCCAGTACACCTTCCCGTATCTTATTATGCCAATCCCGGGCGATCTGTTCGGAGGTCAGTCCTGTGCCCAGGGTATCCGCATCGCCTATGGTGAGCACTTTAGCGGGGCCGATGATTATAGTATGAAATGAATCGGTGACCTCCAGGATAAGCTGGTCGAGGGGTTGATGGGGGTCCTGGATGATCTTGGCAAGTTTGGTATTGGCGATCATGGCCCTCCGCGCCGGGGAGATGTTCTGAAAGGGCTGGTGAATCTGGAATAGCTTATTTCCGTCGGTATAAACCCAGTTTGAGTCGGTATCCCCCCGCGAAGGGATTACCAGTATCCCCCAAAAAAGGAGCAGAATGATTATTTTAAGACCGGCATTGCGCATTAGATTCCTTTTAATCGTAAAATATTTAAAAAGTACATTTTATTATATTTTTCCCTGAAGTCAAGGGAATAGTGGCCAGGGGTGCGGCAGCCCCCCGGACCGGATGACCATTAGTGTAGATAGTTCTGCCGCTATGCGTTATTTAAAAGCTTTCAGGGAATATTGTGCCCCCCAACAGGCCAGTTTTTTGGGACCCCTCCCTCCATAACGTATATATAGATAAACCTATGCGGGGCAACAGCCTGGTATTGTATTATCACCAGTGGTTAATGGGGTTTACCAATAACAAACCGGGCGGTTTGATTGTTGAATATCCGGATATCGCTTCCGACTTGAAAAAAACGTTCCCGTTTTATAAATTCATCCTTTTCTGTCCCCTGATTATTTATTCCCGCAGATATTTCAATACATAAATTGACATAAAGGATGTTTTTTGTATAATTATAGTGCGCAAAACAGTTCAGCCTTTAACCAGGAGGTCAAAGATGAGGGCGGTTATATACTTTACAATAATTATAGCGCTTTTTATTGCTGCATATTTTATTTTTTTTAAGCCCCAGGAAAAGGCTGAAAAGGCGGAGGACTTGATATACGAGCAGCCCATGCAGAAGGGCGCGGTTCGGACTATCCAGATAGAAGCCAAAACCATGCTTCAGGCGCTATATCAAAAAGAAGCCGCCTATCATGCTATGAACGGTGCCTACACCGACGATATCGGAGAGCTCTCTTATATGCTCAGCGGAAGGTACTATGAGCTCACCGTCAGGTCGGCCACAGCCGATGCTTTTATCGCTGAAGCCAGGGGCAACATTGACAATGATATTACTGAAGATGTCTGGCGTATCGACCATAACGGGAAACTCACTAATATCGTGGATGATGTAAGCAACTAAAGGAAACTGTACTTGAAAAAAGTAATCACGAAAGCATTCTCGATAGCCCTTGTACTCTGGTGGGTAAGCATGATGATACTGCTGAACCAGCGGACCAACCGGGCAGATCTCCCTCTCTCTACCGGGCTCAACGTAGTGGAAGTAGGGCAGATCCAAAAGGAGGAATGGCATTCCATCACCCTTAAAGACGAAAAAATAGGCTATTCCAACAAGGTTATACAGGCCACCGGGAACCTATTTCTGGTCAATGAAACCACATACCTCCGCCTCCCCGTGGGCGGAGTGCTTCAGGAAATCCTGATGGAGGGTATCTATACCGTGGATTCCGCCTTTTCCATCAGAACCTTCAACTTTACCTTTTCTTCCGAGGACTACGAGGTCATGACTAATGGAGTGAAACGGGGTAATGAACTGAAATTGGGTGTTACCTCCGGGGAGAAGGATGATCATCTTACAATCCCAGTGGATGGTGAGCTTTTTGCCCCGGCGCTTATCCCCGAATTCTTAGCCATGCATAAATTTATCCCAACCGAATTCCGGATCAATACCTTCGACCCGTTCACGATGGCCCCCTCTACTTATCTGGTTCAGGTCTTCCGGAAATATGATCCCCAGAAGTTCGGCACGGAACTGCCGGTTTACCATGTTTACCTTTATTTCAGCGGATTCATGAGCGAGATGTGGATCGAAGAGGATGGCGACCTTATCATCGAGAAGGCCGGCGAGGGGTTCTCGCTCTACCGCACCACCCGGGACGATGCTCTTTCTTTTACCATGAATAAAAAGGGTTCCGACGATCTCCTCCGGGATTTTGCCATTCCTGCCGACAGCCTTATCCCCGAACCCCGGGAGGTGGTCTATCTGAAGCTGAAGGTAGAAAAGCTTCAGCATACCCTTTTCGAACTGAATGATTTTAACCAGAGATACGATTCACAAAGCGGGACACTGGAGATTTACAGTCCCGGGTTTGAAGGGGGTGCGGCACCGGATTCTACCTACCTGGCCACCGACCCCTTTATACAGGTGGAAGACCAACGCATACACTCAAGTGCCCGGGAGATCACCGCCGGAATTACAGATACTCTGGAGATGCTCCGGGCAATCAATAACTGGCTTTTTGAAAACATCGAAAAATCCTATACCCTTTCCATTCCCTATGCCGTGGAGATCCTGAATAAACGCAAGGGGGATTGTAATGAGCATGCTATTCTTTTCACCGCCCTTGCACGGTCGCTGGGCATCCCCACCACCCTGAATACCGGGGTGCTCTACATGGAAGAAAAGTTCTTCTACCACATGTGGAACCAGGCCTATGCCAACGGGAGCTGGCATACCTTCGACGCCACCCTCCGCCAGAATCCAGCCGATGCAACCCACATTAAACTGGTATCCGGTAACCTTCAGAAACAGATCCAATTATTGCGGATCGGAGTGATTAAGATCAGTGTATTGGAATTCAGCACTGACCCTGAATTCAAACTGTCCTATCACCAGCAGTAATAAAACACGAAACAATACTTAGTAAAATAGCATTATTTTATAGAGTTGATAATATCAAATATAAACACAGGGAACAATGACTTATGATAAGCTTTAAGAATGTTACCAAGAATTACGGTGATGTAATTGCGGTCAAGGATCTTGATCTCGAGATCTCACCCGGGGAGCTATTCGGTTTTATCGGGCCTAACGGCGCGGGAAAAACAACAACTATCAAGATGATCACGGGGCTGATCAAACCCACCCGGGGCAAGGTATTTCTGAAGGGCATAAATGTTCAACAGGAGCCGGAACGGGCCAAACAATTGGTAGGCTACATCCCGGACAGTCCCTTTATTTATGAGCGCCTGACCGGCCGGGAGTTTTTGCACCTGGTGGGAGGGCTGTACAAAATGGACAGGAAAACCATTGAAGCCAGAATGGAATGGCTTTTTGACCTCTTTGGTATAGATGAATGGCGGGATTTTATTGCCGCCGAATATTCGCACGGTATGAAGCAAAAGGTGGTCTTTGCCTCCGCCTTGGTGCATGACCCTGAGATCATCGTCATCGATGAACCCATGGTAGGACTGGACCCCCAGAGCCAAAAACTGGTAAAGGAAGTGCTCCGGAAACTTGCCGAACGGGGAATCACCGTGTTCATGTCCACCCACACCCTGGCGGTAGCGCAGGAGATATGTACCCGCATCGGGGTCATTAATCATGGTAAATTGTTGAAGCTGGGAACTCTCGACGAAATCCGGAAAGAGGCCCGAATGGAAGGGAAAAACCTGGAAGACCTGTTCCTTTCCCTGACAGGGGGGCAACGGGAAGTATGGTTCCCGGAACCCGGTGAAGATAATTTCCAACCACAAATAGCGGATTAATATGTTTGACCATATAATGAAAACCAAATCAAAGCTGCTCTTTCGGGCAATTTTCAAGAAGGAAAAGGGCCAAACGGCAAAGATCATCGTAGGATTCATCGTTCTTGGACTCTTCCTTGCCGGGAGTTACTGGTTCTTCCATTCCATATTTAACTACCTGGTGACCGTGGAGGACATAGGGTTACTGCTCATCGACAAAGCCCTTTCCCTGGGATTCCTGGCCTTCGGGATCATGCTAATAATCAGCAACATCATCAGCTCTATTTCTACCCTTTTCCGGTCACCCGAAACCCAGTACCTGCTTTCCACACCGATGACCCGCGAACATGTGTTCCGAATAAAATTCATGGATAATCTGTTTTACAGTTCCTGGGCTACACTGGTAGTGGGAGTACCCCTCTTTGTAGCTTATTGCGTAGTCCATAACCTGGCCTGGTTCTACTATCCCCTTATGGGATTGATCATCTTCATCCCTTTTCTGCTTATCCCCGCCTATCTGGGCTCCTTCTTCAGCATGTTGCTTTTCCTTACCACCCGGAAGATCAAGATGGGCTGGACCGTCTTTCTTTTTATACTGCTGGGCGCTGCTGCCGCTGTATTCTACCTGAAAACCGGCCTATCAAGTCAACTGCTCCTGAATGTAGAGGGGAACCTCTACGTGCTGAATTATTACCTGAGGCAATTGGGTAGCTCTTCTTTTCCCTATCTGCCCAATGTCTGGATCTCAGAAGCCCTCAAAGCGGCCCGGAACAGCTCTGTACCCGATCTGGTCTTCTATTCCCTCTGCCTGATAAGCACCGCTGCGGCGGGATGGGTACTGCTCCGTGAAGCAGTAAAAAAGATCTACTTCCCCAGTTGGCTGGCCGCCGCCGAGATTATCTCAAGAAAAAACAAACGGGCTAAAAAACTTAAGCCTCAAAGGGGATTCCTCTGGACTATCCTGTTCCCTTTCCCAAAGGATATGAGGGTATTAATGGTCAAGGACATCCGACTGTTCCTGCGCAGCCCCAACCAGTGGTCACAGTTTACAATCCTGATGGTGCTCCTGATACTCTACCTGGTCAATCTGCGAATAGTTCCACGACGTATCGATGACCGTTTCTGGCAGACCATTACCACCTTTGGGAATTTTGCATTCTGCGGATATATCCTGGCTACGCTATCGGTGCGTTTCGTTTATCCGTCAATCAGCCTGGAGGGGAAGAGTTTCTGGTCAATTCTTTCCTCCCCAATGTCGCCCCGCAGGCTCTTCTGGGAAAAATTTTGGGTAGCATTCCTGATCTTCTTTCTTCTGGCCGAATTCGTAGCAATATTATCCAACGTTATGCTGGCCCAAAGCGGCTTCATGACTGCCCTGACAGCCATCGGCATCTTTTTGATGAGTATTTCCCTGACATCCCTCTCGGTAGGCCTGGGGATATTATTCCCCAGCTTCGAGGAGGACAACCCCGGCAAGATCGCTTCATCAGGCGGGGGAATGATCGCCGCCCTGATCAGCCTGGTTTATGTGGGCCTCATCGTTGTTGTTCTGGCTATCCCAACCCACAAATACGGCCTTTACCTGATCTTTCAGGGCAAATACCCCGGCCACGCCATCATCTTCGGGATAATCGCTACCGTCCTCATAAACGCTGTGGCTACCATTGTTCCCCTCAGGCTGGGACTGGCCGCGGTCAGCAAGATTGAAACCTAAGCTTATTTTTGCCCAAATTTTATCTTGCAAATCCTGTAAAATTGCATAAAATATAGTTTAGTCTTACAAATAGTATTATTAAATTGGGAGCTTAAAGGTGAAAAAAGGATATTTATTACCGTATATAACACTCTGCTTTGCTTTAATTTGGCTGAGTACGCTAAGGGGCCAGGATTTTCCACAATACCGGGGCTATGTAAATGATTTTGCCAATGTCATCCCGGCCGATTTCGAGACACGGATAGAGGCGCTGGCTAACGAATTAAAGAGCAAAACCGGTGCCGAGATCGCCGTGGTGACTATTGATAATGTGGACGGATATGTTCCCGAGGAATATGTCAACCGGCTTTTTTCCCACTGGGGCATCGGCGAAAAGGGCAAGGACAACGGCGTATTGATCCTGGATGTGATCCAAGCACGGCGTGTCGGTATCGAGGTGGGCTATGGACTGGAGGGGATACTTCCAGACGGGCTGACCGGAGAAATCCAGGATCGCTATATGATCCCTTACCTTCGAAACGATGATTATGGCAATGGTTTGTACCAGGGAATGAGGGCACTGGCCACGGTGATTGCTGAGGACCAGGGCGTAACACTGACCGGTCAGGCGGCGGAGCCTCTGACCCCTTCGGAGGTCCGCTCCGATCCATCGCCGGGAAGCTGGCTGCGATGCTGCCCAATAATTATCCTTTTTATTATCATCATGATAGTTACCAGGGGAAGGGCTTTACCATGGCTGCTCCTGGGAGTAATGAGCAGCGGGGGACGAGGCGGATTCAGCAGCGGTGGGTTCTCCGGCGGGTTCGGCGGGTTCGGCGGAGGAATGTCCGGCGGCGGAGGGTCATTCAGAAGCTACTAAACCGAAAACATAACTACCCTATAAAAGAGGTGAAATAATGGCAAAAATACCGGATAAAGTAGAACATATCAAGGAAGAATTTACCCTGGATTTAAAAAAAGCATTCGGGGATGAACTGGTCTCTATTGTCCTTTACGGCAGCGCCGCCCGGGGACAATACATCAAGGGGAAATCGGACATTAACTTCATGATCGTCCTGACCGGAAAAGGAATGGAAAAACTGGATACCATCATAGATACCATTAAAAATTGGCGAAAAAAAAAGGTGGCGATGCCCCTGTTCTTTACTAAATTTTACGTGCTCCATTCGCTGGACAGCTTCCCACTGGAGTTTCTGAACATCAAGGCCCATTACCAGCTAATTTACGGAGAGGACATCCTGAAGGATATTACCATTAATAAAAATGATCTGCGTTTACAACTGGAACGGGAACTGAAGGGCAAATTGCTTAAGCTCCGCCAATACTATCTGGAGACCAGAGGAAAAAAGCGCCGCTTACTCCAGCTTATTTCGGACTCGGTGAGTACCTTCACTTCAATATTCCGAGGATTGCTCTTTTACCGGGGGATAGGGATTCCCTCTAATGATAACGAGGTGATTACCCGAACCTGTGATGAGTTCTCGCAGATCGAAACCGAGTTTTTTAAAAATTTACTTGCCGTTAAGAGAGGTGAGCTTAAACCATCAACTGAACAAGCCCGGGGTATGGTGGAGACTTACATCCACCAGATCGCAGACCTGGTAGATATGATTGACAAGATCAATAATTAATGTAATAATAAGGAGGTTAGATATGAGAAGAGGTGGAGCAGGGTTGATCGTTCTTATCATCCTGGCTATTGTCCTGATCGTTGGTTTGATAGCAGTAGTAATTGGTATTGGGATGTACAACCGTTTGGTTACCGCGGATGAAGAGGTGAAGGGAGCCTGGGCACAGGTTGAGAATCAGCTTCAGCGGCGCTTTGACCTGATCCCCAATTACGTGGAAACGGTAAAGGGATACGCCGAGCACGAGAAGGAGGTATTCATCCAGGTAACCGAAGCCAGATCGAAAGTAGGCGGCGCTTCGACCATCCCGGAGAAGATCGAGGCAAACCAGGAACTTTCCGCAGCACTCAGCCGTTTAATGGTGGTAGTTGAGAATTACCCCGAACTGAAAGCCAACCAGAATTTTATCCGTTTGCAGGATGAACTGGCCGGGACCGAGAACCGGATAGCCGTAGAACGCATGAGATACAATGAGATAGTGAAGGGCTTCAACCAGATGGTTAGGCGCTTCCCCATGAATCTCTTTGCAAATATATTCGGATTCTCTCCCGCAGTATTCTACGAGGCCGAAGAAGCAGCGATGACCGCACCTAAGGTTGAATTTTAGCGCTATCCCGGTTACCGCTGTTGTTCTTTAGGGATAGCTGAATTATTCGGGATACCAAGGTTCAACTCTTCCCGGCGCTTTGATCTTGAGTTACCGGGCAGGTTTTATTTCAGGATTCATGGAGTTATCAGGTGTTAAATAGAGGTTTTCAGGTGAGTTATATTGAACTCAAAGATATTTAATAGATACCGGGGCATTCTTTTAGCGATATTGATTTGCATAGGCTGCTCCCAAAAACCCGCCATACATAGGTTTCCCATAGTGGAATTAAACCGGGATCAGTTGCTTGACAGCCTTATCAGTAAAGAGAACTCATTGGAAACCCTCAAAACCCGCTGCAGGGTTGAACTGCATGGACAGGATCAACGGGAAAACTTCACGATAGACCTTGTATTCAAGAAACCATACAGGGTCAAGGGAGTGATCAAGGGGATTCTGGGCAGTTCGGCCGCTTCACTGGTAAGCACTGCTGATTCTACAATAGTTTATGTACCCTCCGAGAACCGGGTCTATATGGATAGCTACAGGGAAGAGACCTATAATTCCATCCTGGGATTACACTTCCGCTTCCCTGAAGTGATGGAAGCGCTGATGGGGATATTCCAATTTGAGAACAAGCGGGGTTATCTTGTAGATTTTAAAAGCACCGGGGAAACTTATCAGCTTGTAATGGAAGAGGGAGGCGAACGGGAGATTTACGCTATCAATCCGGGCTCCTGGACGGTCGTATCCTACCAGCGTTTCTCCGCCGATCTTAAAGCCATGTTGGACATCGGTTATGAGGATTATTACCTGGCGGGTGAGCACTGGCGGCCGGGGATCGTTCGGATAACCAATCCCATGCGCGGGGAATGGATCGAGGTACAGTTCGATAAACAGAAGGTCAACCGGGCCGTGGACCCTAAGGTCTTCGATCTGGAAATCCCGGAAGGGGTTGAATACATGGAGCTCTATTGATAATGGCCATGGAAAAAACGGAAACAGAATTTGGCTGGCGAGCGGTGATCCGTTTCATTATCGCTGTTCTGCTGGTAGCAGCATTCATTTTGTTACTTCCCACCAGGGAAAAGGATTATCCCATTCCGGATCGGTCCCGCATCGATTTCGATGCATTGGATAAGGAAGCCCTTCAATATGTGGAGGACTTTGTGGAGGAGCTTGAAGTACAGGGTTTTGAGGTTGTTAACAACTATCCCTTTTTTATGGAGGTTACGATAGGTATTCTGTATGAGAATGCCGAGGAGCTAGCCCTGGAGTTTTCCCGCAAGCTATACGAGGGCACAGGAGAAAATGTAAAGATTATCTTAGAAGCCAATTCCGAAAAGTACATCGGTTATTACAAACCTCCTTCGGAGAAGTAGTTGGGGCGGTGCACACCACTTTATAAGGGGCGCTGGAAAGGGTGAATGAATTAGTGAATGAATATCTTGAATAAAACCCCAGGATGCGATGAATATATCTTTTAGAAATATTATCATTATTTGTTTAAACATGCTCATGTTTATCAGCAATGCTTCTGCCGTAGATGTCGCCGCCTCTTTAAACAAAGCCATCGCCTACCTCCATGATATCCAGAGCGAATCCGGGGAATTTCCCACGTACATAACCATCGATCCGGCCTTTAACACCTCCTCCGAAAACCTTAAGGAATCACCCTATATTACCTCCTATGTTTTATACTCCCTCTACCCTCTTTTCGATTACAAAGACCTCAAAGAGCCCCGGCAACTTGAAGAGATAACCGAAAAAGGTTTGCGGTACCTTTCTTCCCTTGCCCTGGAGAACGGTTTGTGGAAATTTGAACCCAGCCTGCCACCCGATATCGACAATACCGCCTGTGCGCTTATCCCCTTTATCCTTTTCAAGCAGGGGGAATGGAACTACGGCAATACTTTGACAGCAATTGAAGAAAATGCGACTTCAGACGGACTATTATTGACATTTATTAGAAATAATGATATAAAAAATCCGTCGCCCGGTGATCTCGATCTATCTGTCTATGCCAATATCTGCCTCTTTTATGGCTTGCTTAAGGAGCGGCATCAGCCGACCATCGAATGGCTGAATGCGATGGTTCCCCAATTCTGGGGCGAGAATCTGGGAGCGGAGATCAACAAGTGGGCGATAGAACCATTTACCCCCGCCTATCTGGTTACCCGGGCATACTTTATTGGTGAAGTGCACGAACTGGAACCCGCGGTGGAGACGATCCGGGAATGGGCGGTTCGGGAAACCGGGTTAAACAAGATTCCCGGTGAATCTCAACTGCTCGCCCTCTTAATTCTCACACTCCTTTACATGGAGGAGCACCCACCCGGACTGACGGGTTATGTTGAAGAATTAACTGCCCGGCAGAATCCCGATGGTTCCTGGGCGGCAACCACCTTTTTCCGGGACTTCAAACCCCAGTATTACGGCTCTTTTGCACTGTCAACCGCATTAGCTATAGAAGCCCTGACCCGGTACTTAAAGCTCTAAAACTGAGCTTAATATAATCCCTTGTTCACCACTACCGATCGATAATTCCAATTATTTCTGTTAAGCTTTCTCTCGAATTATTATAATTTCTATTGATTAATT
>JAFGGQ010000095.1 GCA_016930435.1 bacterium | reverse complement strand
CCGATTGCCTTGTTTTTTCCCCATTTTTATCTTTCGCTATTCCACTTCATGTTTGTTTTACTTCGCCCCTTCAGGGCTTATATGATTTGTTCTGTTGACACCCGGGGCGTTGCCCCGGTTTATAAGAAATTACCCCTTCGGGGTATCACTATTGATTTACTTTGTTATATAATCCTGTAAGGGATTATGTGAAATTAGCCCATCAATTTATTGATGGGATTGAATGATCCGATTAAATTTTAGTCCCGTAGGGACGTAATGTTTATAGTTAAAACATCACAAGAATAATAATAGTCCCTTTAGGGACGAAATAGAATTAAAATCATACACTTATTTCCAAATTACCGGGAATCTTTGTCCTACCCGTTCACCGGGGGGACCTCTCCACGCAAGTGGAGTAAAGAGGGAAAACACCATAAATAATAACCAAAAATTTTGTGTGGCCTTAAACGCAGAGCAACCAACAAAGTTGGTTTTCGCAAAGGAGGCGCAGAGAAAGCAATCCCATCAATCAAATAGCGTCGTTTCTTTTACTGACCTTATGTTCTCTACCCGTCATTGCTTATATACGATGGGCGCTTCGATACACCCAGCAAGGCTGGCAACTCAGCGCCTGTAGTTCGCACCGCCACGGCGGCTGAGTAGATGCGAAATATAATACCGAAGCCCCGCCCAAAATTTACTATTGCCGGACTCCGAGTAGCCAAAGGCGTATCAAAGGGACAGCCCAAACATATATAAGTCCCGTAGGGACGGAATATTTATAGCATAAAAATACCAAAATATCAATAGTCCCTTTAGGGACGAAATAGAATTAAATCAAACACTTATTACCAAATTACCGGGTATCTTTGTCCTACCCGTTCACCGGGTGGAACTCTCCACGCCAGTGGAGGGAAGGGGGGAAAAACCATAAATAAAATTGGGGAAAAAACTGGGGAGCAGGGATTTGAACCCCAACGCCAGGATCCAGAGTCCTGTGTCCTACCGTTAGACGACTCCCCAATGTTTTTGAATAGTATATTAACATAACTTCAAATGTCAATGGAAAAAATTAAACGCAAATTTAAAATCAAAGTTGTCAATTTTGAAAAGCCGTTTATAATATAGGTAAATTAATGGAGCAGTTAAATGGGAAAACTAATATATTTAATGATGTTCACTATAATAATTTTGAACATTTCATGCCAGGGGGAAGAAATGACTGATGATATCCATAGCCAATTCAATACATTAACTCCACGAGAGAAGAGAATTATTGAGGATAAAGGGACCGAACCTCCCTTTATGGGGGAATATTATAAGCATTATGAGGTGGGTACTTACACCTGCCGGAAGTGTGATCTGCCACTTTACCGTTCCGCCGACAAATTCGATTCAGGAGCAGGGTGGCCCAGTTTTGATGATGAGCTGCCCGGAGCGGTGAAACACCTGCCTGATAAGGACGGTCAGCGCACCGAAATCATCTGCGCCTTTTGCGGAGCGCATCTCGGCCATGTTTTTAGTGGTGAGAATTTCACTCCCAAAAATACCAGGCATTGCGTGAATTCTATTTCTATGAATTTTGTACCCGAGGGACAACCCCTTAAGAAAGACCGCGCTGTTTTTGCCGCAGGATGCTTCTGGGGAGTGGAGCATCTTTTCAGGAAGCTGCCGGGAGTATTGACTACCCGGGTAGGCTATACTGGTGGGAATAAAAGTGAACCATCCTATCAGGAAGTCTGCTCCAAAACCACCGGCCATGCGGAAGCCCTGGAAATAGTGTTCGATCCCTCCAGGATAAACTATGAAGAACTGACGAGGTTCTTTTTCGAGATACATGATTTCACTCAGGTGGACCGTCAGGGCCCGGACATAGGCGATCAGTACCGCTCGGCGATATTTTTTACTAACGATACCCAAAAACAGATTGCAAAAAAGTACATTGAACTGCTGGAAAATATGGGGTACAAGGTAGCCACCGAAGTAACCGAAGCCAGCATCTTCTGGCCAGCCGAAGACTATCATCAGGATTACTACCAGAAAACCGGGAAGACACCCTACTGCCATTTTCAAAAGAAAATCTTCAGTGAATAGGATGGTTGTTGCCGATAAAAAAAGAGTGTCCTGATCTCCAAAAATCATCGATCGTTTTTAGAATATAATTTAGTATTGACATTAATTAAAGCATGATTAATATGGCTGTTCATGCTTAGTATCTTTGTTTCGAGGTTGACAATTGAAAAAAATAGCAGTAATCGGTGGAGGGCCTGCAGGTATAACCACCGCCATTCAACTAAAAAGGTTCGGTCTCCAGCCGCTTCTCTTTGAAAAAAACCGGCTGGGGGGCTTGCTTTGGGAGGCTAACCAAATAGAGAATTATCCAGGCCATCAGCCAATTAAAGGCCCTGAACTCGCGGATCTGTTTCGGATGAGGTTTCAGGAATATGGGATAGAGATTATTCCTGAGGAGGTGGTAAAACTGGACTATGATCGGGAATTTATCATTAGCACTAAAAAAGGTGAGAAGAGTTTTTCTACTGTATGCATGGCTGCCGGAACAAAGCCGATTATGTTGACAAATATATTTAATAATGATAATGTTTTGTACAGTATCATGCCTCTGTTAAATGCCCGGAATAAGGTTATAGCAATTATAGGTGCGGGTGATATTGCCTTTGATTATGCCCTTAATCTGGCCCGGAACAACCGGGTGGTGATACTGAACCGCAGCTCCAGAATTAAAGCTTTGCCAGGATTGGCAGAACAAGTATTAAATAACAGTAACATATCATATTGTCAAGATTTTGAATTGATGAATATTAAATTTGATGTGAAAATGGTTGTCTCAGGTAAAAAAAGAGCTTTTGAGGTTGATTATCTGTTAGTGGCAATCGGGCGGGAAGCCAATAAGGACTGCTATACTGATGCTCTTAGGGAGCGAGAGGCTGATCTTGTTGCAGGATTTAAGCTTTATTTGACCGGGGATGTGAGGGGTAGCTATAAACAGGCTTGTATAGCCGCCGGCAGCGGTTTGGAGGCAGCGATGAGGATATATCATGAAAGTGATTGCTAAGGTCGGCAGGGAGGATATCGCCCTGGTTTACCTGGCCGAACTTGAGGGCAGGTTTGTTGAATTTGTGGAATCGGTCGAACCCCCTATCCCCCGGGAGGACAAGTGGGTGATAATCGTTTCCACGCTCTTCGGCTGCCCTGTAAATTGCCCTATATGTGATGCAGGAGGATTTTATCATGGCCCGATCAGCAAGGAGGGAATATTAGCCCAGATCGACTATCCGGTTATTCGGCGGTACCCGGACCGGGTCATTCCGGCAAAAAAGTTCAAGGTGCAATTTGCCAGGCTGGGAGAACCTGCCTTGAACCCCGCAGTGCTGGATGTACTGGAGGAATTACCCGACCGTTTTATTGCGCCCGGACTGATACCATGCATATCCACTATCGCTCCCAGGGGCAGGGAGAAATTCTTCCAAAGGATGCTGGAAATCAAAGAAAGCCGCTACAACCAGTTTCAATTACAATTCTCGGTGCATACCACCGATCCCCAACTGAGGGACAAACTTATACCCGCCCCTAAATGGGATTTCAAGAGGATCGCCCAGTATGGAGCCCTATTCTATAAGCGACAGGGCAGAAAGGTGACCCTGAATTTTGCGCTGGCGGAAAACTCCCCGCTAAAGGCAACAGTGCTTTACAAATACTTCGACCCCGCTGTATTTTTTATCAAGTTGACCCCTGTAAATCCTACCCTCCGGTCACAGGAGAGTAATATCCGAAGCGCTGTTAACGATCCCTATTATGCCGAAGAGATCCTTGATAGCCTGAGAGTCAAAGGCTATGAAGTATTATTAAGCATCGGGGAGTTGGAAGAAAACCGGATCGGGAGCAATTGCGGTCAGTATGTGCGGAAATTCCTGGAAATGAAAGAGGTCTCTCAGGGGATGTATGAATATAACCTGGAAAAGGTCAATCAGGAATAATTGACAGTAGCGGTCTTAACTCCAGTATGGAAAAAAACGAAGTACACAGCAGTAAACGTTCTGTTTTTGAGAGCCTTCGTTTCCCGGATTAAAAGGGCTGGGCTAACCAATATAAAGCCGACCGGATAGCAATCAATCTTAAATTCATACTTTAGTTTTTGTTCACTTCTCACTGATCGCTGTTTGTCCCCAGTGGTTAATGAATACTGATCACCGATTACTGTTTTTCCTTTTCTCTCTTATTGACTTTTACTTTAACATTTTTATATTGGAAAAAGGAAAAAAACAAATACCAAATCTATGCAAGGATCACATATAATGAAAACTATTATTTGGGTTGTTTCAGTAGCAGTATTATTTTCTTTATCGGCCTTGTCGGGCCAGATCTGGCAGGAGACTTTTCGCGCTGATTTTGAACCTGGTTTCTTTAATGGTATCGAGATTATTTCTCCTGATCCCGACGGGATGGACGATGGCGCTCTGCGCCTCATTGACCCGGGGGTTACACTGGATATCCTTATCGTTTACCCGACCACCTGCAATCCTTACGTATTAGGTCCGCGCTTCGACCGTTATGAGGGTGAAGGTTCGCCCCCTACCAATGTGAGGGTTTACCTTATTGAAATTACCCTCTTTGGCACAACGGTGGATCCTACCGATTCGTTCAATGTATATTCTGTGGAAGAGGGAACCTGGCGGATGATTCCCCTTACATTTTTCGAGGGGATACTCTTCGGGGTTTCGGACGTCTATGGTTACGAGGACCTTTCCCCGATTGCCTGCGACCTGGTTCGAAGTTATGCCTCACTTGGAAACAAGGTTGTGATATTTACGCACAGCACGGTGTGGAACCGCGGCGCTTATTCTCCACGGGACCATCCCGGTTTTAATTCACTGGTGGACATACACGGTCTGGATACCATCCCACAACTCACTTATGATACATTCAGAGTTGTCTATAATGTCGCCTCCGATCCCCTGGACCCGGTGCTGCATCATCCCTTTGAACTGCCCGATACCATGACCGTTTCCTGGACCCATCGCCGCGGCCAGGTTCCCGTCTCAGGGGATATTCTCTACAGGGGTGTCGGATACAGCAGTTATTACGGACTCTATTTTCACATAAATTATCTCCCGTCATATCACTCCTGGGGAGCTTTTATTAATTATGGTCATACGTTAGATTCACCTATCGAATGGGATGTTAAATGCACTATCAATACCCTCTACCTGATCTGGCGTGCGGAGATGATTTTCGGGGAATATATCTCTGCTCCCTTTGACCCCGGCGCTTTAGCGGTGGTGAATGGGTGCGACTGGAGTG
>JAFGGQ010000094.1 GCA_016930435.1 bacterium | reverse complement strand
GCTATGGAAGTAGGCCTGCGTTTTGCTATCCGTGAGGGCGGCAAGACCATCGGAGCCGGCGTGGTTACCGAAATTATTGAATAGGAGGTTAACTTGCGGGTAAACGTAATTCTGGAATGCACCGAGTGTAAGTGCCGTAATTACATTACTGATAAGAATAAAAGATTGCATCCGAAGAGGGTTGAATTCAAGAAATTCTGCCGCAGATGCAATAAACATACTATTCATAAAGAAACGAGATAATTGCAGGCCTGTAGCTCAACTGGGAGAGCATCGGTCTCCAAAACCGGTGGTTGGGGGTTCGAGTCCCTCCGGGCCTGCCATTATAAGGAGTAAGGATGTTTCAAAAATTAAAGGTCTTTTTTAAAGAGGTTAAAAACGAATTTGTAAAGGTCAAATGGCCTACCAAAAACGAGTTAAGCGGACTGACCATAGCGGTGGTTATAGCAACCATCCTGTCCGCTATCTTTATCGGTGGAGTCGATTACCTTTTTTACATATTATTAAAAACGGTGTTGAGGTAGATTTATCATGCTTAACTGGTACGTTGTACATACATTGTCCGGACATGAGGAACAGGTCAAAAAGTATCTGGAAGGGGTTATTAAAGAACGGAATCTGGATGATAAGATAGTCAAGATACTTATTCCTACCGAGGACATTATTCAGATGAAAAGCGGCAAGAAAAAAACGGTGACCCGCAAATTTTTCCCGGGTTATATTCTTATTCAAATGGATTTAAACCCGGACACCCAATCACTTATTTTCAGTGTCCCGGGGATAACCCACTTTGTTACCTCTCATAATAAGCCGGTACCCCTGGATCCTGATGAAATCGAAAAGATACTGCACAGAGTGGAGGGAGTTAAGGAAGAGCGGAAAATTGAGGTTCCTTTTAAGGTAGGAGATCCCGCTAAGGTTATTGACGGGCCCTTTAAGGATTTCTCGGGAATTATTAGCAACGTTAATCAGGAAAGGGGCAAGGTTAAAATAATGGTGAGTATATTCGGGAGGTTAACCCCGGTAGAGGTTGATTTCTTCCAAATTCAAGAGGATAAAGGATAATCCATCAAGGAGGTTTAGCTTGGCTAAAAAGATAGATAAGGTCTTAAAACTACAGATACCGGCTGGTAAGGCAACCCCTGCCCCCCCGGTAGGACCGGCCCTGGGTCAGGCAGGTATTAACATAATGGAATTTTGTAAAGCTTTCAATGCTCAGACCCAAAAAGAAGGGGAAGTGATCATACCGGTGGTGATCAACGTATATGGAGATAAGAGTTTCAGCTTTGTCACCAAAACTCCACCTGCCACCGATTTTTTAATGAAAGCTGCCAAGGTATCAAAGGGTTCCGGGGAGCCTAACCGGGACATAGTCGCTACTATCTCCCGGGAAGCTATCCGCAAAATTGCTCAAGCTAAAATGCCCGATTTGAACACCAAGGACGAAGAAGCTGCAATGAGAACCATTATGGGTACTGCAAAGACCATGGGAATCAAAATTAGCGACTGAAAGTATTTATAATTAACAAACCGAAATAGGAAGGCCCAAATGAAACGAGGCAAAAAATACAAACAGGTAGTGGAAAAGTTAGGCCCCAAGAGGGAATACACCCTGGAGGAAGCCTTCCAGTCTCTTAAAGAGAACAAATATACCAATTTTGACGAAACCGTGGAGATCGCCATAAGCCTTGGTGTAGATCCCCGCTATGCTAATCAGATGATCCGCGGAGCTGCTGTGCTCCCCAAGGGGATAGGGAAAAAGGTCAAAATACTGGTGATTACGCAGGGGGAAAAGATCAAAGAAGCAGAAGAGGCTGGAGCAGATTACACCGGATATGAGGATTATATTGAAAAAATCAATAGCGGTTGGCTGGATTTTGATGTATTGATTGCCTCCCCTGATGTGATGAAAGAAGTGGGAAAGCTTGGAAAATTTTTAGGACCCCGGGGATTAATGCCTTCCCCTAAAACAGGAACAGTCACTTTTGATATTGCTGACGCGGTATTCGATGCGAAAGCCGGCAAAGTGCAGTTTAAAGTCGATAAAGCTGGTAATATTCATGCCCCTATTGGTAAGGTCTCTTTCCCTCCTGAAGACCTCTTAGATAACTCCAAGTTCTTTATCGATACCATTATTAGAGCAAAACCAACGGGGCTGAAAGGTCGATACTTGAAAGCTATTACCGTATGTTCTACGATGAGCCCCGGTATGCCAATTGATCTTTCGACCATAACCGAATAGACTTTATAATATTTACGAACAGCCGAGGGATAAAATGCCAACAGAGAGGAAACAAAAAATAATTGACGGACTGGTTGAGAACTTTAAAACCAATAAAGTTGTACTGATAACTGATTATTCAGGTTTGGATGTGGAGCGAATCACCAATTTACGTAGCAAGTTAAAGGATAACCAATGCTATATGGTGGTTGCTAAGAACCGATTAATCAAGTTAGCCTTATCTAATCTTGAACGGAATACGCTGGACGAATATTTAAAGGGGCCTACTGCTTTAGTTTTTTCCATCGAGGATCCGGTAGCTCCTGCTAAAATCCTGGACAAAATGATCAAGGAAATCAATAAACCTCAGGTAAAAGGAATGGTAATAGATGATAATATTCTTCCCATTGAATATTTTTCCAGTCTTGCTGATTTACTCCCGGCCGAGGTACTGCAATCCAAATTGGTTGGAGTGTTAGTTTCTCCCATTGCTAATTTTATGGCCCTTAATCAAAACTTATTAAGGGGATTGGTTATTGCTTTGAACGAGATTGTAAACAAACAAAATTAAATTTAAGGAGGAGAAAGTGTCCGCCGCAGAAGAAATCAAATTACCAAAAAATGTTACTGCTCTGATTGATGGAATTGAGAAACTGACAGTTTTGGAGTTATCTCAATTGGTCAAAGCTTTAGAAGAAAAATTTGGAGTTAGTGCTGCTGTTCCTATGGCGGCCATGCCTGCAGCTGCTGGTGGCGCGGGTCCGGAACAAGCTGCCGAAGAACAAACCGAATTCTCGGTTATGTTAACCGGTTTCGGAGATAAAAAACTCCAGGTTATCAAGGAGATCCGCTCTGTTACGGATATGGGCTTGAAAGAGGCAAAAGACTTTGTTGAGGGAACCCTTCCTGCACCTATTAAAGAGAGCGTTTCCAAAGAGGAAGCCGAGTCTGTAAAAAGCAAAATGGAAGCTGCTGGCGCTACCATAGAGATCAAGTAGTGCCTTCATCTTTCTTAAAGTTTACCGTTTGTTAATTTTTAAGAGGAATTTTTAACTCTTAAACGAGGTATTAATATAGGTGGAAAAACCAAAAAAAATTAAGAGGAAGAACTACGGAAAAATAAAAAACGTGTTTGACCTCCCTAATCTATTGAAGGTCCCTATTGAAGCTTATGATAGGTTCCTTCAAAAAAATATTAGTCCAGGGAAACGTAAAAAGCAGGGATTGGAAGAAATATTCCGGGAATTTTCCCCCATAGAAGATATTAATCGTAAATACAGCCTGGAATATGTCAGTTATCGAATCGACCGTCCCAGATTCTCTATGGATGAATGTCAGACCCTTAATGTTACTTATTCCGGAGCCCTTAGGGTAAAATACCGTTTGATAGAATGGGCGGGGGAAACAGAAGAGGAACGTCACATTAAAGAGGCTCGTGAAGGTGAGGTTTACCTTGGTGAGATTCCCTTAATGACCGAATATGGTACATTTATGGTTAATGGCGCTGAAAGGGTTGTAGTCAATCAATTGCACCGGTCACCCGGAGTTACATTCAGTGAGGAGGGCAGACAAGCCAAGAAAAAGCTTCCCTCGGCCAAAGTCATTCCTTTCCAGGGAACCTGGATTCGTTTTAAGATGAGCGCCCGGGATATAATCTATGTTTATATTCGTGCTAACCAGAAAGTACCCGTGACCACCCTGCTCAGAGCTACCGGATTTTGCTCAACTGACACCGAGGTGTTATCCCTCTTTCATGAAATCCATACCCTTAAAGTCACACCTTCCAATAAGAAGCGGATAATCGGGAAATTTGCTGCTGAAACCATCGTCAATGAAGAAAATGGCACTATTATTCTGGAAACCGGCAAGCAGATCAGCGAAGAGGATTATCATGCCCTCAAAAAAATAGAAGTGCAATCCATAAATACGGTTCATTTGGACATCCCCCAGGAAGTCCCTATTATATTCAATACTATCAGCGCTGATGAAAGCAAGAGTACCGAGGAGGCTCAGAAACATCTTTTCTCACAGATCAGGCCCACTGGAGCTGCCGATGAATCTGCTGTTGCTGAAGTAGTTGACCGTTATATTTTTAATCCGGATCGTTACAACCTGGGTGAAATTGGCCGGGTAAAATTAAATGAAAGGTTAGGTCTTAACGTCCCCCTGGATATTCATACCCTTACACCGGAAGATATTACCGAGATCACCCGGCGGATGATCGAATACCGGCATGGCCGCAGAAGTGAAATTGATGATATTGACCATCTTGGCATTCGCAGAGTACGTACTGTAGATGAATTATTAGCCAATCAATTGCGCATCGGTTTTACCCGAATGACCCGTACCGTGAAACAACGGATGAGAACCCGTGAAAACGAAAAACTTTCCCCTTCTGATCTGATCAATCCACGGACCATATCCGCTGCTATCAATTCCTTTTTTGGAACCGGACAGTTATCCCAGTTTATGGACCAGCATAATCCCCTTGCAGGACTAACCCACAAACGAAGGCTATCCGCTTTGGGACCCGGTGGCTTGACCCGGGAACGGGCCGGATTTGAGGTACGTGACGTTCATTATACCCATTACGGCCGTCTTTGTCCTATTGAAACTCCAGAAGGTCAGAATATCGGTCTTATAACCTCTATATGCAGTTACTGCGATCTTGACAAATATGGATTTGTTGAAACCCCCTACCGGGTAGTTAAAAATGGCAAAGTTACTGATAAAATCCAGTATTTGACCTCGGATGTAGAAGATAATTATATCATTGGTCAAGCCAATGCCCCGGTAAATGATAAAAATGAGATTGCGACAGAGCTGATTTTAGCCCGGAATAAGAGCGATGTGGAACTCATTTCTCCCAAGAAAATAGATTATATGGATGTCTCCCCCCTTCAAATGGTGGGTGTATCCGCCGGCTTAATTCCTTTCTTAGAACATGACGATGCTAACCGTGCGCTGATGGGCTCCAATATGCAACGACAGGCAGTACCCCTTCTAAATCCTCAGCCCCCCATCATCGGAACCGGATTAGAAGCTAAAGTAGCAGCCGATTCCGGCGCAACAGTTATGGCTAAAAGGGATGGTAAAGTAACTTATGTCACCGCTACCAAGATTATTATTGAACCTACCAAGACCAAATCCAAAAACCTTATCGACCTTGGTAAGCCGGATGTTTATCATTTGACGAAATTCAAGCGAACCAATCAGGACACCTGCATTAATCAAACCCCATTAGTCAAATTAGGCGATATAGTGAAGAAGGATGACACCATTGCTGATGGGCCAGCCACTTCATCAGGGGACTTAGCACTTGGAAGGAATATTCTGGTGGCCTTTATGCCCTGGCGTGGCTATAACTATGAAGATGCAATTATCGTCAGTGAAAAACTATTACGGGAAGATGTCTATACTTCAATCCACATCAAGCAGTTTGAAATTCAGGTTCGGGACACCAAACGGGGGCCCGAAGAACTAACCCGTGAGATTCCTAATGTAAGTATCGATGCGGTTAAAGATTTGGACGAAAAAGGCATTATCCGGATCGGAGCTGAGATTGAATCCGGGGATATTTTAGTAGGCAAGGTTACCCCTAAAGGGAAAACGGAGTACACCCCCGAAGAGAGACTGCTCAAAGCCATCTTTGGAGAGAAGGCCGGTGATGTTAAGGATGCCAGTCTCAGGGTTCCTTCCGGCATCAAAGGCATTGTCATTAACACTGTCCTGCTTTCCCGCAAACGCAAGTCTCCCGAAAACGATGAACATGAACAAGAAGAGATCAGAAGCCTTGAAGAACAATATAAAATTGAACTTCAAGAGATCAAGCAGGTCCGTGATGATAAGCTCAAGGAGTTCATTAATGGCAAGCGTGCCCAGGATCTGATCTCTATCAATAGCAAGGAACACCTTGTGGAACCCGGGCAGATCATTACTCCGGAAATTATCGAAACCCTTGATTTTGAAGATATTTCTCCCGATTGTACCTGGACCGATGACGCCAAATCCAACCTCCGCATCCAGAACATACTCGAAGAGGTTTATACTAAGTTGGATTGGAAGGAAAAGAAGTTGAATGTTGAGATAGATAAGATTATCAGAGGGGACGAACTTCCCCCCGGTGTTATCCAACTGGTTAAGGTAGATATTGCCATGAAGCGGAAGATCTCGGTAGGCGATAAAATGGCAGGCCGGCACGGTAATAAAGGGGTTATTTCCAATATTGTCCCGGTAGAAGACATGCCTTATCTGGAGGATGGTACACCGGTGGATATGATATTGAACCCACTGGGAGTGCCCTCACGGATGAACATCGGACAGATCCTGGAGACTTGTCTGGGGTGGGCTGCTGACAAAATGGGATACTATGTCAGCTCACCGGTATTTAACGGAGCTACTATCCTGGAGATCAAGGAGGCTTTGAAGGAAGCGGGTTTACCCCCATCGGGCAAGGTTAAACTATATGATGGTTATACCGGAACTCCCTTTGAAAGCGAAATCACCGTTGGAATAATCTATATGATGAAATTAGCGCATCTGGCGGAAGATAAGATCCATGCCCGTTCAATCGGCTCCTATTCACTGATCACCCAACAGCCCCTGGGCGGTAAAGCCCAATTCGGGGGCCAGAGGTTTGGTGAAATGGAAGTCTGGGCATTAGAAGCCTACGGAGCTGCCTATACCCTCCAGGAGATACTGACCGTAAAAAGTGACGACGTTTTCGGGAGATCCAAGATGTATGAATCCATAGTCAAAGGTGAAAATCCTGCTGAACCAGGAATACCCTCCGCTTTTAATGTTATGATGAACGAACTTAGAAGTCTGGGCTTAGATGTTCAACTAATAAAAATAGAAGAAGAATAAAAGGTGATATAATATGGTAGCACCCAGAAAAGAAACCTCTGAAGTTTTAGATTTTGATGCCATAAAGATTTCCTTAGCATCACCCGATGCGATACGCTCATGGTCCTTTGGTGAGGTTACTAAACCTGAGACGATAAATTATCGTACTTTCAAACCTGAACGGGATGGCTTATTTTGTGAGCGGATATTCGGTCCGATCAAGGATTGGGAGTGCAGTTGCGGAAAGTATAAGGGCTATCGTTTCAAAGGCGTCATCTGCGACCGCTGTGGGGTTGAGATAACCCGCTCCAGCAACCGCCGGGAAAGGATGGGTCATATCGAATTAGCGGTACCGGTAACCCATATTTGGTTCGTAAAATCACTTCCCAGCAGAATCCGATATATGTTGGATGTTAACAGCCGCGACCTGGAAGAAATTATTTACTACGAATCCTACATTGTTACCGATCCCATGGATTCCGGATTGGAATTCAAACAGATATTATCCGATGAAGATTATCGCAAATACAAAGAGGAAGGAAAGAATTTCGAGGCTAAAATGGGAGGCGAAGCAGTCCATGAACTCCTAAGTAAAATGGATGTCGATAATTCAGTTTCCGACCTCCGGGAAAAGATCAAGGTTGAGACATCCGAACAAAGAAAAACCAAACTTCTTAAGACCCTTCAGATTACAGAAGCTTTCGCCAAATCCGGAAACCGTCCTGAATGGATGACCCTGAAAGTAATCCCGGTAATACCCCCTGATCTGAGACCATTGGTTCCCCTTGAAGGAGGGCGCTTCGCTACGTCCGACCTAAATGACCTTTACCGCCGTTTGATCAATCGCAATAATCGATTGAAGAAGCTTATTGAGATCATGGCGCCAGAGGTGATACTCCGAAACGAGAAACGCATGCTCCAGAATGCTGTGGATGCGCTGATCGATAACAGCCGCCGTAGCAGGGCCATTCTGGGCAGAACTAAACAGCCCTTGAAATCACTCACCGATCAGCTTAAGGGCAAACAAGGAAGATTTCGGCAGAATCTGCTGGGGAAAAGGGTGGATTATTCGGGAAGAGCAGTAATTGTGGTAGGCCCTGAACTTAAACTCAACGAATGCGGAATCCCGAAAAACATGGCTCTGGAACTTTTCAAGCCCTTTATTCTCAGGAAACTGGAAGAAAAAAAGTTTACCGAGACAGTAAAGGCTTCCAAAAAATTCGTAGCCAAGGAACGCCCCGAGATCTGGGATATCCTGGAAGAGATAATTAAGGAACATCCGGTTCTATTGAATCGTGCACCTACCCTTCACCGTTTGGGTATCGAAGCTTTCTACCCCAGGCTGGTAGAGGGAAAAGCCATTCGAATTCCACCTCTTGTTTGCAATGCTTTCAATGCTGACTTCGATGGTGACCAGATGGCCGTTCACGTACCCCTTTCCTTCGAAGCTCAACTGGAAGCGCGACTACTGATGCTTTCATCCAATAACATCCTTTCACCTGCAAATGGTAAACCGCTGGCTTCTCCGACCCAGGATCTTGTTCTGGGATGCTATTACCTGACTAAAAAAAGACCCAGTTTGAGGCAAAAGAGAATACCAGTCTTTTCTTCCCAATCCGAAGCCCTTCTGGCATATAATCAAAATAAATTAAAACTTCATGAAGATATAATGGTACGAATTGATGGGCAGTTGAAGGAAACTACTATAGGAAAAGTAATATTCAACCAGATACTCCCTGAAGAACTGGATTATCAAAACGGTATTCAAACTAAAAGCACCCTGCAACGACTGGTAAAAAAGTGTTTTGATCTTACCGGCAATGAAAAAACCACTGAATTTTTGGATCGTTTAAAAGAACTTGGATACAAATTCGCGACCATTGGCGGAATTTCTATCGGGATCGACGATTTGTTAGTTCCCAAAGAAAAACAGGGCCTGATTGAAAAGGGTAAAAAGCAGGTTGCGAAAATAAACAAATTGCATAAAGATGGCGCACTAACCGAGGGAGAACGTTATAATAAAGTAATTGAGGTTTGGACTCGTATCCAGCATGACATAACTGATCACTTATTCAACACCCTCTCTGAATCCGAGGAGGGGTTCAATCCTCTTTCAATGATGATAGAATCGGGTGCGCGGGGTAGTCAGGAGCAGGTTCGGCAGTTATGTGGTATCCGGGGATTGATGTCCAAACCACAGAAAAAACTGACTGGTATGGAAACTATAGAAACCCCTATTACCTCCAACTTCAGGGAGGGTTTATCGGTATTAGAGTATTTCTTATCAACTCATGGTGCCCGTAAAGGTTTGGCTGACACTGCATTAAAAACTGCCGACGCCGGCTACTTAACCCGTAAACTGGTTGACGTGGCTCAGGATGTGGTTGTTACCGAGATGGATTGCGGAACCGTTCAGGGAGTTTGGCGGGAGGCTCTGAAAGAGGGTGAAGATATAATTATTCCCCTCCGTGAACGAATTGAGGGGCGGGTATCGGTTGAAGATATTTTCGATCCTGCCACCGATGAAATTTTAGTTAATTCCGGTGACCTTATCTCTCCCGAAGTGAGTTTGCATATTGAAGACAGTGGAATTGAGAAAGTATTAATACGGTCTGCGCTAACCTGTGAATCTCGCCGGGGTGTCTGCGCCAAGTGCTATGGCAAAAACCTGGCATCCGGGAGTATGATCTGTTTAGGAGAAGCTGTTGGGATCATTGCCGGAGAAAGTATCGGTGAACCGGGCACCCAGCTAACCCTTCGAACATTCCATTACGGTGGAACAGCAACCGTAGTAACCGCACAATCCGATGTTAAAAGCAAATACTCCGGAACGGTCAATTTCAGAAGGCTCAAAACGGTTAAACATCCTCTTAGAAAAGATGTTGCGGTAGTCCTTAACCGCACCGGCGAGATCGTTGTAGTTGATGAACATGATCTCCCTCATATATACAAAGTACCTTACGGAGCTACACTGGAAGTCCAGGATCAAAGCAATATTGAGAAAAACACCGTCCTTTACGAATGGGAACCTTACATTAATCCTATCATCAGCGAAATAAGCGGTACTATAAAATTTGAAGATGTAATTGAAGATGTCACTATAAAGGAACAGGTTGACGAAGGGACATTAACCAAGCAGAAAGTGATTATCGATTTTCAGGACCATTCTCTTCATCCCCGTGTAATGGTTGAAAATAAAGAGGAAAAGGGTATTTATTCACTTCCTATCGGAGCCCATATTTTGGTGAAGACCGGTGACAAGATAAAGGCCGGTGAACCGGTTGCGAAGCTTTTAAAAGAGCTTTCTAAGACAAAGGATATCACCGGTGGTTTACCCCGTGTAGAGGAGTTATTTGAGGCCCGGCATCCTAAAAACCCAGCTATTGTCTCCGAGATCGATGGTGTAGTTAAATTTGAACGACGAGGCAAATCCAAGCAATTTCAGAAGATTACTATTGCAGGGTTTCATAGTGATAAAATCACTTATTCGATCAGGACCGGAAGACATATTCTGGTGCAGGATGGTGATCGTGTAACAGCTGGTGACCGGCTTTGCGACGGGCCTATAGATCCCCATGATATTCTTCATATAAAAGGAGACAATGCTGCCCGGGACTACCTTCTAAACGAAATACAGGAAGTTTACCGGATGCAGGGAGTAAGCGTAAACAGTAAGCATATTGAGATAATCGTCCGGCAGATGTTAAGCAAGGTTAAAGTACTTAGTCCCGGAGACACCGCTTTCATCCAAAATACCGAGGTTGATAAATACAACCTTCAAAGGGTGAATGAGAAGATAATTGCGGAGGGCGGAGAACCAGCGACCTATTCTCCAATTCTGCTGGGTGTAACCAAGGCCTCATTATCCACTGAAAGCTTTATTTCAGCCGCATCATTTCAGGAGACAACCCGGGTTCTCACTTCTGCGGGGATCGAGGGCAAAGTCGATGAGTTGATAGGCTTGAAAGAAAATGTAATTATCGGGCGCTTGATTCCAGCGGGAACCGGATTCCCGAAATACAAGAAGATACAGGTCGAGGAATCAGAACCTATTGATGAGGAAAAATTCATCGCTGAACACTTTACCGTAATCGAGGAGGAAGAAAGCATAGTACCGACCGTTCGGATTTAGCCTAAATATTTATAAAGCAAGCACTTTTTTGCTTTTTTACTTGACTAAGTGTATATCTATAATATTTTTTTAGTTTTTTAGCTTTTACAAGGAGGAAAGTAATTGCCAACCATTAATCAGTTAATAAGAAAAGGACGCAAACAAGT
>JAFGGQ010000093.1 GCA_016930435.1 bacterium | reverse complement strand
GAAATAAAACTATCGTCGCAGGCAGTACCCATAAAAGGGAAGATGAGATAATACTGAAGGTATTTTGCAATGTCAAAGAGAAGGTACCTCCCGCCAGGTTAATAATCGCTCCCCGCTACCCCAGCCGTGCGCCTGCGCTTGCCGTGATTGCGCGCCAGTTAGGATTAAAGTGTGCGCTGCGGTCCCAACAGGAATTTGGTCCTGAATACCAGGTTTATATTCTGGATACCCTGGGTGAATTGTCTTCATATTATGCTTCTGGCGAAGTAGCCATTATCGGCGGCACCATCGCTAATATCGGAGGCCATAACCCCCTGGAACCCGCCATCCACGGAAAACCAATAGTCTTCGGCCCCTTCTATTCATCCACCCTCGAATCATCTGATCTACTGCTTGAAGCCGGCGCTGCTAAGATGGTCTCCAATCGGAAGGAGCTCGAATACGAATTGATAAACCTGCTGCAAAACCCAGCCCTTGCCCGTCAAAGGGGCATCCGCGCTTTTGAAACGGTGGAACGCCTTAAACACATCGGGGACTTATATACCGAAGCTATCGCTGAGGCTCTTAAATGAGATTCCTAAAAACCCTTATGCTCTATTTGTATCCCTATTTCTCAAAGAATTTACCCGGAAAAATGCTGGCCGTGATCAACCGGGCAATAGTGTACTTGCGATGGTGGTTATACCATAAAAAGATCTTACCTGTTTATAAGATAAACGGGAAGGTCATCTCTGTAGGAAATCTGTCACTGGGTGGTACCGGCAAGACGGTTATGGTCGAATACCTCTGCAATAAATTATTGACGATAAATAAAAATGTTGCTATTATAACCAGGGGCTATGGAAGAAGGGATAACCAACCGCGGGTAATGCCCCCTCCAAAATCCTGGGAGTTGGTAGGTGATGAGCCCCTCCTGCTCGCCCAGAACATCCCGGGAGCTTTCCTGGGAATACACAAGAACAGATTATCGGCAATACTTAAACTAATCGAAAATTATCCCAGGAAATTCTTATTCATCCTCGATGATGGATTCCAGTACTTGAAATTGCACAAGGATTTGAACATCCTCCTTATTAATGGTGATCAACCCCTAAGTAGGGGGCAATTCTTTCCGGCCGGTAATTTACGGGATGGACTATGGAGACTAAAAGAAGCAGATATCTTCGTAATAACAAGGTCCATCTCCGGTAAGAGCTACTCCGGTATAACCAGTTTAATTAGGGAGTATAATCCCTCAGCCCCCCTATTTCAGGCTCAGTATCAACCGCTGTTATGGGTTTCGATAGAGCATCAAAAAAGTACAGCCCTTTCAGATTTTGAACCAAAAAAGATTTTTGCCTTCTCGGGGATTGCCAATCCCATGCGCTTCCATGATTCCCTGCGGCTATTAGGGCTTACTATCGCCGGATATCGCGATTATCCCGACCATTATCCATATCAAAAAGCCGATCTATCACTTATCGAAAAAGATGCTCACAGTGCCGGCGCTGAAGCAATCATTACTACGCACAAGGATAGCGTCAAATTACCTTCACATCATTGGAAGCTTCCTCTGTATTACCTGAAAATAGGAATGGCTATAGATGACGAGGGCCGATTCTGGGAAGCAGTTCACCGGGTCTCTGGTTGTTCTTGATATTTAGGATATAGAATATCCCCCAGAAAAATATTCGGCTATATATGATCTAAAATGCATGTGAAATTAGCCTTCGGTTCGGTAATGTATTTATTCATCCCAGAAGAAACCGTCGCCGTGTGGCTCTTCCCCCATGGTGTCGGTGCGCATAAATTTACCGTTTTTTCGTTTAGATCCGGTACCGGAATAGTTATCGTTGTTTTTGCCAAGGTCGATAAACAAGCCGATGTTTTTGCCGCCCTGGTCGGGATGATAATCGATGGCTCCGCCTTCTCCGTTTGAGGTACCTGCAGATTTATATTCATCCGTGCCCTGGAGATCAATGAATACCCCCATAGCTACCTGGGAGGCACCTCCCTGTGAGATGCTACCAGCGGAATAGTGGTCATCACCGCCATCATCCACGAACCATCCTGATACGATATCCCAGACGCCTCCCTGATTAGCAGCCTCACTTCCCCGGTAAATATCGTTCCCGGCGTGGTCCCGGAAATATCCCGCTGCCTGGTGCGCACCACTGCCCTGTGTATATCGGTTTCCTATCACAAGGTCATCGCCGGAGAGATCATCGAGTATTCCGAAACCAAAAAAGTATCCGCAAGCCTGTGAAAAATTTCCCGCTTCGTAATAATCGTTTCCTCCCCGGTCGGCCAGCAATCCTATCCCACCGGCGGCTATTGTCCGGAAGCCCAGTCCCGCTCCCTTGCTCCAGCCCGACCAGGTATCTTCGTTTCCGTAATTGTTGGGACTTTTAAAACTTGCAATATAGCGGTCATCTCCTTCGCACTCTACTAACAATCCTAAACCCTTGGTAACTCCCACACCCTGAGCGTAACGGGAAGCATGATAGAGATCATTCCCCTGGGCGTCATAAAGCAAGCCCACGCCAAAACCCGCGAATCCCTGAACGTTTTCCTGGCCGAAATACTGGTCATCCCCGGCTAAGTCTATCAGGATCCCCAATCCCCAAAAAGCGGAACCCTGGGCTAACCGGTCGCCATGATAGATATCGTTACCGTGCAGGTCAATAAGGATACCTGCGCCACAGAACCCGCCACCGATGCTCCCGGGAGTGTTCCGTATATAATTGTCATCACCCCCAAGATCGATATGCAGACCTGTACGCCCGGAATTAAAATTATGACCGAAATTATTGATCAGGGTGTATGGCGTACCCCCGCAATAACCAAGGTAGGTATCATCGCCTCCCAGATCGATCCAGACCACTGCTTGCTGACTGTAAGTGCGTCCCTCCGTGCCGGTAACTATCATCCGCCCCATAACCGGTTCCGGATTACCCGCGGGATTTCTCCGCTCACCTACCGGAACCATAATATCCAGCAGTATATCCTCCTCGGAATTTGCCCCATCTCCTGACTGCAAGTCCCTCAGTTCTGCAAGCAACCCGGGCGAGTATAATTCTATTAAATGTATTCCGGCACTGATCAGTTGGCCGTAATCAATCCGCTTTGAAGCATCTACCAGATCCAGATAACTATCCACAAGCTCCTCCTCTGGGTCTTCATGAATATAGATGGTTTTCTCGAATATATCCAGCAGAAAGGGGATTGTCTCTGCGGCATCGGAAAGCTCCTTTGGAGAAAGTTCAGAGAAAGCTTGTTCCAGAGTGGCATTGGCCATTTTTACTCCGGCAAGTATAGTTTCCAAAGGGTTACCCGGATGACCGGTACGAGGCTCGGGAATAGGGCAATCCGTAATATCAAGTACCCGGTGTATCCCCGACCAGATGCCCGGGGGGCTGCCCTCATAGACCGACAGGGAACTCTTAACAAATTCCCCGGAAGCCAGGCAGGCTGCCGGCTCCAATAAGGTTAAAGCAACTGCGTTCAGGGTATAGTAACCTTGATAGTTCCCTAACTCCTGTTTAAATACAGCAGCCATCCTATCATAACCCCCATCTAAATTCCCCTTTTGTAAGCCTTTCAGTACCAATCGTGTAAGGGTATCGGTATCCCATCCGGGAAGTAACTCATCAGAGCTTTGGGGAAAGTATTCCCGGTTCCCCCTCTGCATGCTCTCCAGAAAATCGCTTCGGGACCCTAAAATAATATAAAGCGTAAACTCATTGCCACATCGGTTCAGGGTTAGTCTCACCCTGTCCCCGGGAAGCTTTCGCTGAAGTGCAGCCAAAAGGGAATCACGGGTGGGTATTGGGGTTTCACCAAGGGCAATTATTACATCATTCTTTTCTAACCCTGCTATCTGAGCAGGAGAATTCCTGACTACACCGAGGATTTTCACCCCCGGTGGTGATTCAGAAGTAGCCAGATTTATACCTAAAAATGGGCTGCGAACCTCATCTGCAAATAAAACACATAGAAAAAAGAAAAAGAAAAATGCGACCGATATCCGGATTATTTTCATTATTCCTCCCTCAAAAAAAAGCGAGTATTGTTTTTAAAGTTCACATAAAATAATATATCATTCCTTATCCATATTGTCAAAATATATAACTGCCGGTAGAATCTTAGCGATGAGATAATTTGAAATATAAATTTAAACTCCTGTTCAATAAATCCCTGCCTTCGCCTTACCATTTTCCCTTTTGCTTGACTTTCACTTATTAGTTAATATTTTAAATAAGCATCTTATAAAGAATACGCTTACGTTATATTTAACTGGAGTATCGGAAGGAGAGTTTGGTGATTAAAATAAAGGTGATCGTTTCAACCGTTTTTTTCATAATTGTTTCTACTGGTGTTCTTTTTGCCCAGTTGGGTCCGGCGGCTATGATGAAGTTCCCCACCCCAAATGCCTGGGCTGGATGTCCCTACCAGGAGATCTATATTAGTTTGACAGACGCCGATGGAGTGAACGAGAGCACCATCGAACTGACGGTAGGTTCGACACTTTATAGCTGGCCCAATCCACAATTAGCTTATTTAGGGGATACCATGCTGGTTTTTACCCCAACTTCCCCTTTCTCCAATTTCGATACCGTCGATGTGATCCTGCATGAAGCCGACGACGAGCTGGGCAATCCGCTCCAGGGGAGACCCAAAATCTGGAAATTCTACGTTGATCTTGATGACCCATTTATCGATCCTGCCTCCCGCGTTCCCCCTCCCGGTACTGTAATTACCTCGGGATACTCAGATATCCTGATCTCCATCCAGGTAAGGGACACCACCAGCGGATTGCGACTGGGTGGAGGTACCATGTGTATGTGCTTCGATTCCAGGGGGGGCACCAACTGTTACGGTGGCCGAGCCTCCGGTTGCTGCTGGGATGTTACCGGGGAATCCTGCCTAAAATATAATGACACTACTTTTGAAGCCTGGACCGAACAGGCTTTTCTTGCAGAAGATTCGGTAAGAGTATGCTTCCTGAAGGCTATCGACAGGGTACAGGACCACATGCTTACATGTGGACCTCACTGGGTGGACACCCTGGATTCTGATCTGTGCTGGGACTTTATTGTGGACGCAATGGGTCCACGGGCGGAACTGGTCTGGCCCAATCCGGGGGACACCATAGCCTGCGACTCCCTCGTCATTCGCCTTACCGACATGTCCGGCGTGGATATGGAGTACTTTCAGGTGCGAGCTTCGGGAAGCTACTACTGGCATTATTCGCCGTACGTTTCTATCATCGGGGACAGCCTTGTTATTGTATCCAATCCCATTCCCGTATGGCCAAGCGAAGGCCCTATAAGTGCAAGGATGCAGCGCGCCCGGGATATCTATGGCAATTACAGTTATTTTACATCGGGGCATTTTCCTGACTGGACCATCTACATGGACAAGATCCCCCCGGAAGCATCCGCCCCTCAGCCGCCCCCGGATACCATAATCAGCGAGACTCAACCTATCATAACCCTGGAGATCACCGATAACCTCTCGGGGGTTGACCCTGCTTCCCTTCAGATCCGGGTTGCCGGTGTAGTTTACAATTACTCTCATGCTGCGGTAAGTTGGTCCGACCCTATTCTTACCTTTAGCTCCGTCATTGCCGGTGTATCCTTTAATGATGGTGATACTGTGGAGGTTTGCTTAACTGGCGCTGCCGACCGGGTCGCAGCGGATCGTTGCGGCCCTAACGAGCTGGCAACATACTATTGCTGGTCCTTTTCCATAGACCAATCCGGGCCGGTAGCCAGCTTGATCATCCCTCCCACGAACCATTATACCGCCTGCCTCCTGCAGCCCATCCTGATCGAAATCCTTGACCCAGGCGGAATAGATCCCAATACCATCTCAATGACCGTAGAGGGAACCGTATATAATTATCCGGACCACCTCAACTTTTCAAATGATACCCTTACATTTACACCTACCACCCCCTGGACCGATGGCGCAACCATTAACTTTACATTGAATAATGTTCAGGATTGGCATGGAAATGGCTTGGCCGGACCACTTACCTCCCAGTTTTACGTTGATTTAACCGCGCCTGTGCCTACTGCTTTCACACCTGCTCACCTAACCGTAACCGCTGATGCCTACCCCGTACTGGAAATTGGCCTAACCGATGCCGGCGCCGGGGTGGATCCAGCTACCGCAGTGATAAATATCCGGGGCTCTGATTTCTCTTATGCCGCTTATCCCGGCGCTTATAGCTGGGATGGAAATACATTGAGCTTTAATACTATTGCCACCGGGCTCACCTTTGCTCATAATGAGACCCTACAGGTATGTATTCATGTAGGGGACAATATAACCCCACAATATTGCGGGCCTAACTTTTTAGATTCCTGCTGGAGCTTTATCTTCGACCTTCAGGGCCCTAATGCGGAAATGGTGGTCCCGCCTCCGGGAACTATCAGCGGTTGCGATGACCAAACCATCGGTATCCTTATAGAGGACGAATCCGATATAAATTTCAGCACTATTTCCCTCTGGATCGATGGAACTATCTATGATTTTTCGGATGTCACCGTTGCCGGTGATACAGTATTTTTCGCTTCCGGAAGCTGGTCTGACGGGGATAACATCGTGGTAAGATTGCTGGATGTGGATGATGTCAATGGTAATCCGCTTGAGGGAGCACCACTTGAATGGTCATTCCTGGTGGACCTGGAACCCCCCTTCCTTGGTAGTGCGGTTCCCCCTTCCGGTAGTCACATATCCAACCAGACCCCTATTATCTCAATGAATATCTTCGATACCGGAGCCGGGCTGAATACCGGATCCGTTCAGTTCACCATCAATGGCGTTACATATAATTCGACCTCACCGGGTGTTAGTTGGTCTGGTTCCAGGATCAGTATCGATTGCGGCTTGGCCGGCATTACCTTCAATGACGGAGATACCGTGGAAGTCTGCCTGACCAATGCCGCCGATCTGGTCAGCGGATCATATTGCGGACCGAACATCCTAACTGATGATTCCTGCTGGTTTTTCTACATCGACCTTTCCGCACCTGTAGCAGAATTGGTCTGCCCGATCAATGGAGCTATAGTAGCCTGCTCAGACCAGATCATCCGTATCCTGATCACCGACCCCAACGGGATCGTCCACGAGAGTACCTCGGTGGATATCAATGGTACCCTGTATCAGTATTCCTCACCACAGGTTTCCTTTCATGGAGATACCCTGATATTTGACCCCACATTTTTATGGACCGATGGGGATACCGTGATCATTTCAATGGCCTCCGCATGCGATTCCAATATCAACTGTATCGAAATGGGCAGTTATGAATGGGCATTCATCGTTGATTTGACCCCTCCCTATCTGGATTATGCCGATCCGGAACCCTTTGCCGTGATCAGTGACAGCATGCCCAATATCCACCTTGAATTACCGGATGATGTCTCCGGAATCAACCCCACAACCCTCAGGATCTCGGTGAATGGAATTGAATACTCCGGGTTGCTTCCCGGGGTTACATGGCCCCATCTCACCGATTATGGATTTTTAATCAATACATCCGCGTTGTTAGGGTTTTCCTGGGACGATACAATGGAAATATGTATTCTGGAGATCTCAGACCTGGCATCTCCATTCTATTGCGGTCCCAATATCTATGCCCCTGATACCTGTTGGGAATATTACCTGGACATGATCGGTCCAACGGCTATACTGGTTTCACCCGATAATGCCGTGATCTCCGCATGTTCACTGCAGTCTATTGTTATCGAATTAACTGATAATGTTGCGGTGGTCCCCGAAAATATCGTTTTGAATATCAATGGCGCGGAGCTCAGGGTTTTCGATCCCCGGCTGGAATATGAGAACGACACTTTAGTATATACCCCTATTGTTCCCTGGGATGATGGGGATACTATCAACTTTGAGATCACTGCCGCTGATGATTATGCAGGCAATACCCTGGAAGGCCCCGCTGCATGGTCATTCATTATAGACCTTTCTCCGCCAGAGGTGCTGGACTACGATCCCCCCGCCTGGGCGATGCTTTCCGACTCCACACCCGTAATTACCATCCAGTTGGAAGACCTTATTGCCGGCGTGGATCCATCTTCCATCGTGCTCAATATAGGGGGCATTCCCCACTCCTATCCTGCCTCCGGCATGACCTGGAACGCCGGTACCGGAACCCTGACCTACAATACCGAAACGGCTGGTATCACCTTCGAAAATAACGATACGGTCAGGATATGCCTGACAGTTTCAGACCTGACTTCCCCACTCTTCTGCGGACCAAATACACTTGGAATGTTCTGCTGGAGGGTCAGCTTTGACACCAGGGGACCCACTGCACATATTATTTCACCCCAACCCGGACAATACACAGCCTGCGACGATCAACGAATCTACATCTACCTCCACGACACAAGGGGCGTGGAAGCATCATCTGTCAATCTGGTGATAAACTCGGTAAGTTATGATCTGGACGCCGAAGAACTGAGCTATCTTAACGATACATTGTTGCTCTTTATACCCAGTATCCCCTGGACCGATGGAGCAGTTATAAATGTTAGCCTCTCAGGCGTAGCTGACGAAGCAGGTAACGTAATGGAAACACCCCTTAGTTGGAGCTTTAATGTAGATCTATCACCCCCTACTATCTCCAACATTCAACCCCCGCCGGGAAGTACCGAAAGCTCTGATTCCCCGCTGATCTCCTTCGATCTCCAGGATGCCGGCAGCGGTCTTGACGAGACATCTTTTATCGTTTCCATTGAGAGTGAAGTACTGCTGGGTTTGCCCGAAGGGGTAAACTGGGATGGCTTGACCTATTCGGTGGATCCGGAAACATTGGGCCTGCGTTTTAACGATGGTGATACGGTAAGGGTTTGTCTGCTCGGGGCTATGGATACACCGGACCTTTGCCCCGCAAATGAAATTGCCGATACATGCTGGGAATTCTATATCAGCTCCACCGGCCCACGCGCATTCATCATTACCCCGCCACCAAACGCAGTCTCAGCCTGCGCGGACCAGCAGATACAGATACGACTCTACGACGGTAATGGTATCGATGAGTCTTCAATTAGGCTGCGTATTGGAACAACCATCTATACTACCAGCGATTCCCGCTTGACATACATGGATTCAATATTGACCTTTAATCCATCGCCCCTGTGGACCCACGGGGCAGTAGTGAATGTTACCCTCCTGCAGGCTAAAGATATGATGGGTACCCCACTGGAATCAGGTGCGCTGGCCTGGACCTTCCGGATAGACCTGGAACCACCGGTCATCACAGATATTGAACCCCCTCACAATGCATTCCTCAGTAACCCCGATACGACTATAATTATTATAGCCCAAGATGATGTCGCCGGGATCAACCACTCCAGCCTTATCATTGAAATAGGTTCGATAGAGTACTACTCTGCCGATGTGACCTGGTTGGGGGATACTATTACCTTTTCGTTGACCTCCCTCGGATTTTTACCGGAAGATGGCGAGGAACTGGAAATCTGTCTGATTCAGCTTGCCGACGCCCCGGACCTCTGCGAACCAAATTTTGCCAGCGATACCTGCTGGACCTACCTCTTTGATTTCCGCGGTCCACAGGTCAATTTTACATACCCCGAAGAGGAACTTTATACCAGCTGTGAGGATTTCGATGTTCAGATCTGGATTTATGACCGCTCAGGCGTTGACACTTCATCCATAGTGCTGGAGGTTAATGGAGTGGTCTATTCCTGGCCGGATCCCGCATTGAGTTTCATCAGCAATACCCTCCGCTTTTCTCCTCCATACGATTGGGTGGACGGTGACTCCGTTTTGGTCCGTTTGCTGGTGGCCAACGATCTGGCCGGAAACGGCATCGGGCCCGGAATACCGGAGTGGTGGTTCGGCCTCGACTTCTCTCCGCCAATGCTCAGCAACGAGATCCCACCCGAAGGAAGCATAGTGTCCGAATCTACGCCGGAGATCAGTATCGATATCGAAGAAACAGCCTCCGGACTGGACCTCACTACACTCCAGCTTACCGTCAATGGCATTGCTTACGTAATTGGCGATCCTGGAATAAGCTGGGATGGATTGACCCTGACCTTCTCCCCGGAATCTGCCGGAATAGTATTCAATAATGAAGAGCCCGTGAATGTCTGCCTGGCACCACTTTCCGACCTGGCAGTGCTCTGCGGAGCCAATACATCAGCTCTTTTCTGCTGGGAATTTGATGTGGATTATCAGGGACCACAGGACAGCCTCGTATTGCCCATCCCGGGAACGGTTACCACCTGCGCGGACCAGGAAATACGTATCCGGGTATATGACATCAACGGAATAGACTGCTCGTCGCTTACCCTCAGGGTGGACGCTATTGAATATACCACAGCTTACGCCGGACTGACATGCTCAGATACACTGATCATCTTTACCCCCCCGGATGATTTTGATGAAGGGTACATCGATGTGCGTATAACCTATATCGAGGACCTGCTGGGAAATGCCACCACCGATCTGCCACTGCGTATCTTCGCGGTGGACCTTACACCACCGGAAGTGATCTATTTTGAGCCTCCTGCAGGGTCGGTTTCCGGAGACGCCACCGGAAACATTGCCCTTATCCTGTACGATGAATTCGCCGGATTGGATACATCCTCCATAGTGGTTACCATCAATGGCATAAGCTTTTACTATGGGAGCCTGGCCCTGGAATGGGGTGATTCAATGCTATACGTACATCCGGAACGCGTGGGGATTACTTTCAATAATAATGATACGGTAACTATTTGCGTTCGGGCTGCTGATGATCCGGATTATTGCCCACCCAATATAATGGATCCCCGGTTCTGCTGGGACTTCTTAATGGATTTGGGGGGGCCTGAAGCCGAAATAGTCAGCCCGGGAATGGGATTGATTACCTCATGCTATAATCAGGAAATCGAGATATTGATAAACGATATAAGCGGGGTAGATCCCGGTTCGATACAACTGGATATTAATGGCACCATATATACCGTGAGCGATCCCGAACTTGCTTTTCTTGAACCAAATCTTAATTTTACCCCCACCGTTCCCTGGACCTCCGGGGATAGCATCTATGTTGTCCTGAGAAATGCCCAGGATGTATTGGGTAATCCGCTATCCGCCGCTGATAGCGTATGGTCCTTTTTTGTGGTGGATATCGCCCCGCCGGTAGCCTTTAATTTCTATCCTCCTAATGCCTCCACTTCCTCCGATACGGAACAGGTCATCTGGTTGACAGTGGTGGACAGCTTGAGCGGTGTTGATCCCAACAGCCTTGTTCTCGAGGTCGATGGAATTGAGTACCGCTATGGCGAAAGTCCCTTTCTGACCTGGACCAGTGGCCGGCGGCTTACCTTTGACCCATCCGCGGCCGGAGTATTCTTTGGCAATGGCGATACGGTGAGAATTTGCCTGACAGATGCCCTCGATACACCCGACCTCTGTCCACCCAACCGCATATTGGACCCATATTGCTGGTACTTCGTTGTGGATATTAGTGGGCCCCGTGCCCGGATCATACAGCCTCACCCGGACGCATTCGTTGCTTGCGGTCCCGGTGAACAGAATGTCATCATAGAGATAACCGATGATGATGGGATCGTGCCCGACTCAATCCTGCTGGTGGTACAGGGCGTAAACTATAGATTGGGCTCTAACCTCGCTTTTAGCTATCCTTCTTTGACCTTTACGCCACCCGTAGCATGGACCGACGGTGAAATTGTACATGTTATTTTGGAAAATGCCAGGGATAGCCTTTATAACCCGCTGGGCATCGAACTCGACTGGGACTTCACTGTGGACCTGTCCCCTCCTGCATATTCCAATCCCCAGCCGCCCAACGACGCAGTGGTGAGCGATCCTGAACCACAGATATCCATCAACCTGACGGATATCTACAGCGGAGTGTTGCCGTCTTCTATTATCATCACCGTTAATGGGGACCCGTACCTATTGGGCAGCGGCTTGGCCTGGACAGGGACAATGGCCGTTATACACCCGGAAAGCCTACGGGCATCTTTCGAGGATGGAGAGATGATAACCGTCTGCCTGGAAGAAGCTACAGACGCTCCCGACTATTGCGATCCTAATGCCATTACAGCACCATTCTGCTGGGAATTTGAAATGGACATCGGGGGACCTGTTACCAGAATAATATCACCACAGCCGGGTACTTATATTGCCTGTACGGATTCCGAACAGCAGATACTTATTTACCTCTGGGACGACACCGGTATCATCGCAGACAGTATCCTGATGACCATAAACGAAAATATCTATAGTAACCGCGCAGAACAGGTCCGTTATATCGAAGATAGCCTGCTTAGCTTTCAACCGCTTTATGTCCCCTGGGATGACGGTGATACTGTAATTGTGGAACTGACACGGGCGGTGGATGGACTGGGAAACCGGCTTTCCTCACCACTAAGCTGGGAATTTTATGTGGATCTATCCGCGCCGAGAATGCTCGAGCTCTACCCCGCTGCCGGAGAAATCATCGGCGAAGCTAATCCCCTGATCACTATGAACCTTTGGGATGAACTTTCCGGTTTGGATACCAGCAGCATTATCCTTTCTGTTAATGGGACCGAGTATGCGTATGGGGTCTCGCCAGCCCTTACCTACGAGGGCATAACCTTAAGTTTTAATACAGCTGCCGAAGGACTATCCTTTGGAAATAATGATACTGTAGATATTTGCCTTGTGCAGGCTGGCGACTTGCCCGATTACTGCGAAGCAAATCAGCTCCGCAATCTCTGCTGGGAATTTTATGTTGACCTTGCCGGGCCTGCAGTACTCAGACATTCCCCGAGCAATGGAGCATTTACATCCTGCCCGGACCAGAATATTGTAATTATATTGACAGATCTTAACGGAATTGACGAAACAACTGTTGACCTGATAGTCTCTGGTGTAAGTTACGGGATTAGCGATCCGGAGCTTTCTTTCGCGCCCGACAGCAATGCCCTTATCTTTAATCCATCTACTCTTTTCACCGATGGCGATGTAGTTACCGTAAATCTTGCAGAGGCCGGGGATACAGTTGGTAATATCTCCCTGGATCTGCTTAGCTTCTCCTTCACGGTGGATCTGAACCCGCCTTATGCCTCTAATCCAATTCCCCTGCCGGGTAGCAGTATTTCTGATCCCACACCTACTATCAGCATAGAGGTATCCGACGACCTCAGCGGTGTGGATCCAGCATCCCTAATGATAATGGTAGCTGGAACCTACACATTTGATACATCCGGTGGATTGGACTGGGATGGCGTTTTTCTCACCCTGGAGACCGAATCGGCAGGATTGACCTTTGAGGATGGTGAACTGATTGAGGTGTGCTTGATGACGGCAGCAGACAGAGCCGGGTATTGCGGGGCTAACGAGATGGAAATCCCGTTCTGCTGGACATTCACTACCAGTTTAGCTGGGCCGGTAGCCACCATAATCCAACCCCTGAACCGCGACTTTGTAGCCTGCCGGGGAACCGACCAGATGATCCTTATGAGTATTACCGACGATGATGGCGTGGTGGAGGACTCCATAATACTTACCGTGAACGGAGTACCCTATACACCAGGCGATTTGGAGCTGACCTGGACTGCTCCCCAGCTAAGGTTCATTCCCTCGGTACCCTGGACCGATGGGGCTTTTGTGAATGTTGTACTGACCCGGGCAGTGGATGGCGAAGGCAACGGAATGGGCGCGCCAATCAGTTGGTCTTTCCGAATGGACCTTTCACCACCCAGATTAATCAATGCAATCCCAACTGCCGGATCCTCCGTTTCACCTACACTGACCGAGATCCGGGTAGAATTAGAAGATAGTCTCTCGGGATTAGGTGATTCCCTGCGCCTGAGGATCGATGGGATCTGGTACGATCCTTCCTCGCCTGCAATTGGCTGGGATGGGTTTGCCCTGATATTCTATCCCGATATTGCCGGTTTGGTCTTTATGGCCGGTGATACTATTGAAGTTTGCGTGATAGCCTTTGATCAGCCTGACTGGTGTGACCCTAATCAGCTCGATTCCTGCTGGTATTTTACCATTGCTGCCGGGGGCCCACTGGCGGAAGCCATTCAACCCCATAACGGAGAGATTACCTCCTGTGAGGATATGGAAATCATCATTCAACTGCTGGACCCCGAAGGGGATGCCATCAATGAAACCACTATTGTGCTTCTGGTAGAGGGCGATACTATCCGGTTTGATGATCCAGGATTTTACTTCAGCCCTCTGGATGTTACCATTCACTATGTCCGCCCCACACCCTATACTCATGGTGATAGTGTAGCCGTGATCCTTCTTGATGCCTCTGATATTTTCGGGGCTACTCTGGAGACCCCGTTGGCATTCTGGTTTTTCGTTGACCTGATGCCCCCCGTCGCTTCAGGGTCAAGACCCGTTCCCGGAGCTACCATTGGAACCGCCAGACCTGATCTCCGCCTGCTTATCAATGATGCATTGGCAGGAGTGGAACTGGATTCATTGGCCTTTAAATATGAACTGCGATCCTATACATACAGCGCCGGCGAACTGGTGGTCTCAGGAGACACTGTAAGGCTTTACGGCAGCTCTCTTGATGAGCCTTTCCCACCCGGGGATACCATCTGTATCACCGCCTCATTCTGCGACCAGGCAATGTATTGCCCCGCCAACTGCGATTCATTCACCTGGTGCTTTTCTGTCGGGGGAGAAGGGCCTATCCCTACCCTGATCACCCCTCCCGATTCCATCATCACATCCTGCTCAATGCAAACCATTATTATTGTGCTCAACGACGTGGAAGGAGTGGATCCCGACTCTATCCGCCTGATCGTTGATGGGGATATCTTTACCATTGACTCCCCGGAATTGTCACTCGAAGACGATACCTTGCTCATATTCAATCCTGATGTTTCTTTCAGCGATGGTGAAATTGTCATGGTGGAACTCTATGCGGCCGATATCATTGGAAATCCACTTGATCCTTCACCTTTTGTCTTTTCCTTTACCATTGATCTCTCCCCGCCGATATATTCTAATCCTTTCCCCGCTGAACTGAGTTATGTCGATAACTTCGAAACCCCACTCCTGGTTGAACTGGAAGATCTGGGAGCCGGAGTTGATCCCGGTACAATATCCTTTCACCTTGATATGGTTCAGGGCTCACGGGATATCACCGGCAGCGAACCAGGCTTCAGCTTTGACGGCTTGACCTTGATGCTTGACCCGGTTGTGTTAAACGATAGCGCTTCATGGACACCGGATCTGGATACCAGCGGGATATGGTTCCACGAACGGGACACCGTGCTGGTTACCGTTACCGCCTCCGATCGCGCACAGCTTTGCGGGGAAAATACCGGTGAATATGCCTGGCGTTTTATCGTGGAGGATGATGACACCATCCCTCCGAATTTTGCTGGTTTTACCCCGGATACCATTGCCGAAGGGGTGGAATTCTATATTGAATGCTTTATAGGTGACAGTTCAGGGGTATTTGATGATTCCACGGGTCCGGATGGATACGGGGTTTATCTGGTCTGGGATGACGATGGCAGTCTGACCGATGGCGGCGAGGATACCCTTTTAATGTCCGAGGTTGATCCTGCCAGCCGGAGCACTCATCATTACAGCACCGACCTCCCGGTTCCCGCGCAGACCTCCGGTGCAGGTTTTATCTACCGGGTCTATGCCTGCGATAACGATTACGATTTCATGACCGCCGAGGACCGCAGTTGCCGTTATTCGGAAACACAAACCATAATGATCCGGAACGCTGAAGGACCTGAGGCCCAATTGCTTTACCCGGAAGAAGGAGCCTATTCCTCCTGCCAGTACCAGAGAATAATTATCCTGCTGGAAGACCGCGATGGCATTGATGCCGCTTCAGTCCTTCTGACCGTGGATAGTGATACTGTTGCTATTGGCCCCGATCTGACCCTGATTGGCGATACCCTGGTCTATGATCCCCCCCTCGCTTTCTCGAATGGCCAGACGGTAACGGTGATTCTGGTAAGTGCCCGGGATAACTGGGGAAACGACCTGGAAACTTATTATGAATGGTCATTCAATATCGACCTCCAGGGACCCCTTGCAGAACTTATTGAGCCTCCCGAGGGTTCTACTATAGATGATGTTCTGGAAATCACCCTGACGCTCCGGGACTCCCTTGCCGGGATCAATAGTGATTCTATAATCCTCTCCGTGGATGGGTTGGAATACCGGGTGGACGAGCCTGGCTTAAGCTGGTCACCAGGTAACGGGGTATTGTTTTATTCTTCAGCATCCGCCGGACAGACCTTTACACCCGGAGAAACCCTCTGGGTAGAGCTTGCTCAGGCTTATGACAATGCTCTCTACTGCGGCCCAAACGGGCTGGAAAATTCCTATCGCTATCCGTTTGTTACCCTTAAGGAGCTGAACTGCGAGGCTTACCCTGTTCCTTTCACCCCTAACCGTGATACCTATAATGATACGGTATGGTTCAACTATCCGGATCAGCACCTGGATGCAGCTACCCTGTATATTTACGACTTCGATGGCCGGGAAATGGTTGTGAAAAACCTGGAACCATCACCCTACCATGGTCATAATTTCTGGGATGGTCAGAATTCAGATGGCAAGGCGGCACTGCCCGGAGTTTATCTTTATGTAATTAAGGTGGGTGACGATACCGTCTGCAAGGGAACCGTGGTTCTGACCAGATAATTCTTTTAAGCCACGGAAATTATCCCCGAAAGGCGCTTGTTTTGAGCCTTGCCTGACCCGGAATATAGAAAAGCGGGTTTTTAATCTTATTCTATCGAATAGAGCCGATAAGCATCATTAAGGTGAATAGTCCTGAAGGGAAGTTTCTGACCGGATAATCCGAGATAGTAAGCTACCTGGTAATCATCTTTGATCCGTTGTATCTGCTCTGCATTCAACTGGTAGAATTGGCGATTCAGTTCTCTGCGATATAAAAAGGGATTTCTGCCTGAGGGGAGTTCGTTATTCCCGTTCAGCAAATTCAGGCGATGGTACCACTCCAGTATATCCCCGTCGTTTTGGGGGGAATGTTTAAGGGAGACAAACATCGGCCTTTCCGCCAGGTAGTAAAAATCCTGCATGGTCGGGGATACCAGGAAGACAGCGTTTTTAGGTGTGTTTTGAGATATCCAGAGCAGCATTTCAGCCCGGTTCTCATCGATACTGACAAAATTGTATTTCCGGTTTTGCCAGACCTCCGAAACGTCTTTGACAAAGCTCACTCCGGCGTAGAGCATAGCAATCCCGGACAGTACTATTAATATGATTTTCAGTCCGTTTTTAGCTTTATTTTTCAGGATTTTTCGATGCCCCAGCTTCAGTCTGCCCTGGTGCATAAGGGAGAATGATATGCCCAGCAGTATCATCAGGGTGAAAGGGAGGAAGACATCCCCCAGCCGGAACCAGTAGTAACGAAGATAGGTATGCATCCCGGCAAGATAAAACAGAATCCCTATCCCGAAAAGGAACAGGCTGCATAGTGCAGCGCTGGTTAGCATTTTAACATTTCTTTTATTTGCAACGTTGAACACCCTTATTAGAATAATCAACAGGATAGCCAGGGCTACTATCCAAAGGCTATTATTCCATGCGGAGGGCAGAACATGATGGGGTACCCTGAAGAAAACGTAAATGCTTGCGGCAAGGTCTTTGTTCACCTGGGCGGTGCTTTTAAGATATTGGGCAATGGCATATACGCCCCCGGTTCCCCCCAGCAGCCAAAGTATCCCCGAGGTTATCATTCGTGATAATTTCAGGTTTTTTAACCGGGTATCTTCAACCGTAAGCATTGCAATGAAAAGGCAAAAGCTGCCATAGAGTCCTATCAGAATGTGAAAGGAGAGGGCGAGTCCGGATAGAAAAGCCCCCCAATTGTATCGCTTCTTGATCAGTAAAAGAAGTGCCATAAGAAAACAAATATAGGCTAGTGTTTTGGCTTCGAATCCGCCTATCATCCATTCTCCGGCAACCAATGACTGGTTTGCTATAAAGTAAGTAAACAAGGGTAAGATCACAAAAGCAGGAATATGGAATTCGCGGCAGTAACGATTCATTATAAGGGCAAATAAAAGGATGAGGAAGGCGCGGCCCATGAGTATTACCGCCCAGATCGGGGCGACCAGCGATAATCCTCCCGCGAGCAGATTAAAGGTATGGCGGTATGCTATATTCTGGTTTAAATACCAGTCGCCTGGGATCCAATCCGGGTTGATAAAATGCCTGGCATATACGACCACGTCGAATTCGTTGATACCGGGATAGTGGTGGACTAACAACCGCAGTATCCCAATCGCCAGCAAGGAATAAAATGTACTGTATTTCTTGAAATGCATTTTATATAGACCGGAAGGGCACGAATCATGAAAGCGCCATAGAACTTTTAAAACAGCTAAATTGTGCAAGCCGGGGAACGCAATTCTTTATTCAGGAGATATTTTACGGGGCGTCAGCACAGCGCGTGATGGTAATTTGGATGGTAATTTGGAGTAATTACTCCCAAGTTTGCATTCTTGGGATTATTTTTTCTCTACCTCACTAACCTCCATCAGAACCTGCATGCCTTCCACCTGCTCTTTTTCCCGGACCATTATCTTGTCAATGCGCACCTCTACCGGGGCTCGCATTTCATTCTCCATTTTCATGGCTTCTACTATAATCAGGACTTGTCCGGCGGCTATTATATCCCCTTCCTTCCCGTTGATCTTCACTACGGAGCCAGGCATGGGTGCCTTGATCTTACCTTCGAATTTACCGGGACCCGCTTGAATTAATTCCGGAGCGTCTTCACCCTCATTAAATATATACTCCCGGCCGGCGAGAAAAACCGATTTCTGATTCTTTCCTTCAGTAATATGAACCAAATAAGATTTACCCTCGATTATCAGGGATAAAATACCTGGTCCGATTATTTCAGCATCAACAATTTCGTTGAGTTCTCCGGCTTGGACCAGAAATTTACCGGCTTTATCCAGTACCTCGATTCTGGTTTCACGGAGGGCATTTTTCCCCGTTTTTATCTTTGCTTCGAATTTCATAGTATTTCGCTTTGTGGTTTATATTTTATTCATTCGGTGTTTTTCCAGCCACCCAGGGTATCCCATACTCCGGGCAAGCCGGCTTCCCGCAATCCCGGGGTATTGGGTCCTCTTGCCGAGGATGAGTAGATCCCGTAGGCGGCCAACGCAGCAAATGGGATTTTCTCCTCTTCCGGGTAACTGAACAATTCCTCCTGGTAGTCCTGAATAAAGGATGTAGAGAGATTTCCAGATCGGAACTCCGGGTGACGAAGCACATTCAGCAGAAAGGGGATAATAGTTTTGATCCCCCCGATGAGGTACGATGAGAGGGCGGAGTAAGCTCGTTCTATAGCTTTTTCACGGGTAGAATCATAGACGATCAGCTTGGACAGTATGGGGTCGTAGAAAGAGGGTACAATATATCCCTCATAGATACCGGAATCTACCCGGATTCCCGGCCCGACCGGTTCCCGAAGGACGGAAATACGCCCCGGCGAGGGGATAAAATTTGCCTCGGGGTCCTCCGCGTAAATCCTGGTCTCGATGGCATGACCTACATGCCTGATCTGCTCCTGGCTGAAACTCAGTGGTTCCCCGTTGGCTATCCGGATCTGCTCTTTGACGATGTCTATTCCGGTAACCCATTCGGTTACCGGGTGCTCAACCTGGACACGGGCATTAACCTCCAGGAAATAGAAATTCCTGTTCTGGTCGAGCAGAAATTCGACCGTACCGGCATTCGTGTATCCGGTTTCTTTGACCACCCTAACAGCAGTATCTCCCATTTTCCGGCGAATATCTTCGTTAATTGCAGGGGAGGGGGACTCTTCGATTACCTTTTGGTGCCGGCGCTGTATAGAGCATTCCCGCTCGAAGAGGTGTACGGCATTGCCATGATGGTCAGCAATAACCTGTATCTCTACGTGCCGGGGTTTCTCTATGTATTTCTCCACATAAACGGTATCATCACCAAAGGCGGATTTGGCGATGCGTTTACTGGCCTCTATGCATTCTTTTAGCTTGCATTCTTCGGTGACGATCTGCATACCTTTTCCGCCGCCGCCCATAGATGCTTTTACCAGTACCGGGTAGCCGATCTTTTTAGCTTCAGTAATTATGCTGCTGATATTATCCTGGGGGGTCAGCATACCGGGGATAATGGGCACCCCGGCGGCTTGAACGGTTACCCTTGATGCCACCTTGTCGCCCACTAATTCCATTGATTCAGGGGTCGGTCCGATAAAAATCAGTCCATTGTCCCGGCACTTTGCAGCGAAATCCTTATTTTCTGCCAGGAAGCCGTACCCCGGATGGATAGCATCCGCTCCGCTCTCTTTAGCCGCCTTCACCACATTCTCAATATTGAGGTAGCTTTCCAGGGCGGGTGGAGGCCCGATCTCTATGGCCTCGTCGGCGATCTGAACATGAAGGGAAGTCCGGTCCGCCTGGGAATAAGCAGCAACTGAGATAATCCCAAGTTCCCGGCATGCCCGAATGATCCGCACTGCGATCTCTCCGCGGTTTGGAATAAAAATCTTCTTGATCATGGTTACTTCCTCTTTCCCGGTTATTCCACCCAATTGGGTTTACGCTTTTTTAGGAATGCGGCGATCCCTTCCTGGGTTTCCTGGCTTTTGCGAAGCTCGGCCAGTACCCGTGCAGTATATTCACGGGCTCCTTCAAAGGTCATCAGGGGAACTTTTTCCAGCAGTTCTTTGCAGGCCTTGATGGCATTTGGCCCACCGGCCAGCAATTGCTGAACATATTCATCCACTACTCTATCAAGTTCGTCCGGTTCAGCCACCGCGTTTACCAGCCCCACCTTAAATGCTAAAGAAGCATCCAGCCTTTTTCCCGTAAGAAAATAGGGGCGGATAAGGTTCTCACCGCATTTTCGAAAGATAAAGGGGGAGATGTCGGCGGGGATTAAACCAAGGCGCACCTCGCTGAAGCTGAATTTGGCTTCGGTCGAAGCGATGGAGATATCGCAGATGGAGACGAATCCGGTTCCGCCACCTATGGCAGGGCCGTTGATCCTCCCCAATACCGGCTTCGGCAGGGAATAGATGAGGTAGAAAAGGTCCGCCAGCTCGAGGGCTTCCCGGTAATTATCTTCAAAGGGCATGTCCATCACTCCGCCCATCCAGTGCAGGTCGGCGCCGGCGCAGAAACAGGAACCCTCTCCTGTCAGGATAACTACCCGGATAGACTCGTCCTCCTTAATCCTGCGGAATACATGGAAAAGCTCCTGTATCATATCCCAGTTAAATGCATTTCGGACTTCGGGGCGATCGAAGGTTACCCGGGCCACTTTGTCCTTTAATTCATATCTGATTGTTTTATACAAGTTCCCTCCATAGTATGAAAAGTAGTTAATACGGGCATTATCAATAAAATATCATTATAGTATAAAAGAACTTAAGGATAATTCTTAAGCAGATACCATTTTATTGTTCCTACATTCTGAATACCCCGAATTTATGGTCTGGGATGGTACGGTTGATGGCTGCTTCGATTCCCAGAGCAAGCACGTTCCGGGTGTCTTCCGGTTTGATAATCCCGTCGTCCCAGAGACGGGCTGTGGAATAATATGCGCTGGCCTGTTCTTCATAGTCTTCAAGGATAGGTTTCCGGATATTTTCGATTTCTTCTTCGGAGAGTTTTTTCCCCTTTTTCATCAGGGATTTGACCTTGATCATAGTGAGTACCCCGGCGGCCTGTTCACCGCCCATAACGCAGATTTTGGAGTTAGGCCACATCCACAGGAAGCGGGGGTCGTAGCCCCGGCCGCACATGGCATAGTTACCCGCTCCATAGGAGCCGCCCACGATCACCGTAAATTTAGGGACGTCGGCATTGGCTACGGCGTGAACGAGCTTGGCACCGTTCCGTGCAATACCGCCATGCTCATATTGTTTTCCAATGATGAAACCGGTTATGTTCTGGAGGAAAACAAGGGGGATTTTTCGGACACAACATAATTCGATGAAATGGGCGCCCTTGAGTGAAGATTCAGAGAACAGTACTCCGTTATTGCCAAGTATGCCGACCAGGTAGCCCTGGATCCGAGCGAATCCGCAGACCAGGGTTTGGCCATAGAGTTCCTTGAACTCGTGGAATTCGCTGTTATCCACAATTCGGGCGATCACTTCCCTGATATCGAAAGGTTTTTTAAGATCGGTAGGGATCACGCCGTAGAGTTCACGGGGATCATAATGTGGTTCTTTAGGGGTGGCCCGATCGAGGGGGTATTTAGCGTTATGAGGAAGATTGCCGATAATATCACGGGCTATCCGAAGGGCATGTTCGTCGTTCTGGGCATAATAATCGGAAACTCCGGAGATCCGGCAGTGCACATCGGCCCCGCCCAGTTCCTCTTCGGTAACCTCTTCACCGGTGGCTGCTTTTACCAATGGCGGCCCTCCGATATAGATCGTTCCCTGCTGACGGACCATTATGGTTTCATCGCACATAGCGGGTACATAAGCCCCACCCGCTGTGGACATGCCAAGTACCACTGCAACCTGGAGAAGGTTTTCGGCGGAGAGCCGGGCTTGATTGTAAAAGATCTTGCCAAAATGCTCTTTATCAGGGAAGGTCCCCGATTGATGGGGCAAAAATATCCCGCCGGAATCCACCAGATAGACACAGGGGAGGCGATTCTGAAGGGCGATTTCCTGTGCCCGGAGATGTTTCTTGATGGTAATCGGGAAGTAAGTACCCCCCTTAACCGTGGCATCATTTGCCACTACCATTACCTCATGGCCCTTCACCCGTCCGATACCGGTGATAATACCTGCGCCGGGAGCCTCATTTTCATACATATTGTAAGCCGCAAGGGTATTGAACTCCAGAAAAGGGGTGTTACGGTCCAGCAGCTTCTCAATACGGTCCCGGACCAGCATCTTGCCACGATCGGTATGGAGTTTTCGGTATTTCTCCGGTCCGCCAAGCATTATCTTAGCAGTCTTTTCCTCAAGATCCCTAACCAGTCTCAAATGAAATTCCTGGCGTTCCTTGAAATCAGGGTCCTGGGGATTTATCTTACTTTGAATTTGCTCCATTTTATTAGTTTTCTTGGTTAGATGTTATTTGCTTATTTCAATTGATTTGGTTTATATAGTAATATAGTCAAGTAATCAGTATTCAGTGAATCAGTTAAGAAACACCTTTCTCCCTCCCGGAAACGTGGCACCTATAAAAACTTGCGGATTTACGAATCATAGAGTTAAGCATCTCGCCAATATTCTCACAATCTTTTACCCACTTTCTGGCTTGCTCCTAATTTATATAACCACATCTCTATGCTGTCTCAACCCAACGCTGAGTTTACTGCTGTTCGCCATCAGAACCAGTCAACGTACTGATAAAATAGTTTTCATCAATTTTTACTGAAAACCGATTGCTGAATACTATTTATTCCAGCACTGCCTTGTATCCGTATCCCAGCACGCCGGTTTTTCCATCGATATTGATCTTCCGGAAAACCAGCTTCACGGGGGTTCCGATCTTAACCTCTTTATCTCCGGTATCCACTACCTGTGTAGTCAACCGGGTTCCGTTATCCAATTCGATAACGGCGATCACATAAGGTACATCGAACTGTGTTTGTTCGGTGCCAACGTGCACTATTGAATAGGTCAGTATTTTGCCTTTATCGGGCAGAACAGTGGGTTCGAAATCTTTTGATCCGCACTCGGGGCAGACCATTCGTGCAGGCAAGAATGCTTTTCCGCAGCTGGTGCATTTACTGGCTTCCAGCCGGTATCGATATTTTTTATTTCTCCAGGTACTTGGGACGCTCATTAGACCACCTCTAAGATATGGGTTATTGATGACGCACCGGACCCGCCCATGTTTTGGGCAAGGCCTACTTTCGGATTATTAACCTGTCTTTTTCCGGCTTCACCCCTTAATTGCCTGACAATCTCGGCTATCTGGGCAATACCCGTAGCTCCCACGGGATGTCCCTTGGCCTTAAGTCCGCCGCTGGTGTTTACCGGGATCTCGCCATCAAGTGCAGTCTTTCCGGATTCTACCAGTGGACCGCCCTTGCCCCTTTCAGCAAAGCCGAGCTCCTCTGTGATCACGATCTCGGCGATAGTGAAGCAATCGTGAACTTCAGCAACGTCGATGTCAGATGGTTTTTTACCGGCCATCTGATAAGCCCGTTCGGCTGACAGTCGCACCGCCTTAAGCGCGGTAATGTCTTCCCGGGAGTGCAGTGCGATAGAATCCGTTGCCGCTCCGGACCCGATGATCTTCACCGGTTTGCCCTTGAATTTTGAGGCCATATCCAGTGGGCAGAGGATGGCGCAGGCGCCACCATCAGTCACCGGCGAACAATCCAGGATGTTCAGGGGATCCGCCACTATCATGGACTTTTTGACCGTTTCAATGGTTATGGGAAGCCGGAATTGCGCATCCGGATTGAGGGCCCCGTTCTTGTGATTTTTTACTGATACCATGGCTAACTGATCCCGGGTGGTTCCATATTTATGCATGTGCGCCCGGGCTATCATGGCGTAAAGTGCGGGGAAGGTAGCCCCGAAATATGATTCGTTATCCTGGTCGGCAGCGGACGCCAGGGCAAAGGTGGCATCCTCGATATCGGTCATCTTTTCAACACCACCTACAAGGACAATATCGCTCATCCCCGAAGCTACTTCCATATATCCCTGCCGGAAGGCTAACCCGCCGGAAGCGCAGGCCGATTCGACCCTTACCGCTGGAATATGATAGTTTCCGATATAATCCGCCATCAATGCACCCAGGTGCTCCTGGTCCACGAACATACCGGAGGACATAGCCCCTACGTAAAGGGCATCAACCCGATCCACACCGGCATCATCAAGGGCTTTAAGGGCCGCCTCTACATAGAGATCCCGTATGGACTTCTCCCACAACTCACCGAATGGAGTATTGCCTACTCCGATCACGGCAACCTCTCTCATAATTACCTCCATTTTATTGAAATAATTTTAATAATTATCCTGCTGCAGTTAACCCTACAAAGTTATAACGACGGTCTTTTAATCAATTTAATCCTCACGCAACACGGATCCCTGACATTAGCCCATTACACATAATTATAAAACTTCCAAAATAATAGGTGATTAAATTAAACCCGAATGAGATTAAGGTCAAGGTTTTTTTAGGGAAATTTAAAGGGAATATAGTCGATATCTCAAATAGGTTGTCCGTTGTTAACCTACCGAGAATCTTCCTAATTATTAAAATGAATAGATTTATTTGACAATTAGTAGGGATAATTAGTGAATCAACGCGAGGGAATTTATCCCTTGTTAACTCCCGATATACCCCTTTAGGGATTTGTGTTAATTGATGTATATCAGTTAGTGACGGTAAGTGGGAATAATTCGGGGATCGGAGAAGATTTGTAGTTGAGCAAGTGCACTTCCGGGGGAACCACGATATCGAAGATGGCGGGTTCCTGGGGATTCGAGGCAGGTGCCAGAAAGGATGGGTAGCGGGAATCGGCGAGGCCCAGTAGAACATAATAAGACCATTCCCCCCTGGACGGATCCCCTAAAAGTTTAATGGGCAGAGCGGCAGTAATACGCGTAGTTTGGACTTCCCGGGTAGTATCCCCCTTGACCGGAACATCATTCTTATCAGTGTAATGTAGATAGACGCCAAGTCCCTGGCCCACCAAATTGCCCCGGGCATCAAAAATACGGGCCTGTTCATGAAAGCCGTCGAGGATGACCTGGTAATCCCAGGCTGGACCCTTGAAACGCGCCGGGGCGACCTTTTCCGAGCTATACTCAGTGGTTTGTAATTCCGGAACATCTAAATAAACATGCATAACGGGAAGGCTGAATCCCCGGGAAGAGTTCTGGGGATTGGGAAGTATCCCCTCGAAGTAGAAGACCAGGTTCAATCGAGGTTGGAGACCGATCCCCGAAAGGGGATGATACTTCACCATCTTCACCGAGAATTTACGGATGTCCAGAGCCTTTTTAATATCTCTAAAATCTAAACCTTCCGGGAGGGGACGAAGCAGGTCATCCGCGGGATCCTCGAACTCGCCGAGAATAAAGCCGTCATCCAAATTGGGGGTGATCTTGATCCCCGTTCTCCCTGTCCAATCCCCGGAACCTTCCATGACAAAGTAAGCCACAGGAACCAGGACAACCGCCACCAGGAAGGCGATGATCATCATAGGGAGGCTTTTTAAGATAGCTTTGTTTTGCATAGTACTCCCTCAGAGCCTTTACTATTGAAGTGATTGTAATATTCCAGTATCTTAATTTACTTAAAGTGAATAATTAAAAAACGTTGATCTTTAAACCGGCGTAAAACTGGGGGATTCCTTCAAGCACCATCTCGACATCCTCGTACGAATGAATCTCCTGTTTCAGGAGATTAGTGGCGTTACAGAAAAGCTGGTAGCGTTCTTTAATGGTGATGTTCAAACCCGCTTCCAGTTTCTGGTAATCATCGAGTTCAATCTTCTGTTCGCCATTCTCAACAAACTTCCATATTTTTCGTCCTGAAACCGCATTTATCCCCACGAAGCCTCCCAAACGAAGCCACGGGTTGATGGATTGATCCCCGTATAGCTTTCCGGAAAAGCTCATCCCCGGGTAATAAGGCAGCGATTCCCCGGTGTCCTCGTTCTTGTTATGAGTATAGTTGAAGGCTCCCTCCAGATAGAAATTCCTGAAAAAATTCCAGAGCAGTTTCAATTCACCCCCATAAATTGAAGCCTTATGGACGTTTTCACGGCGGTAAATATAGACGAGAGAGTCTTCAGTATCCCAGTGGGGCATTTCCTCCGGGGAAAAATAATCGTAAGGATTCTCCAGTCCGTGGTCGATGGGGGTTATCATATCGGTCAGGGCAGTATAATAGCCATTGGCCATCAGGGATAAATTGGCGGAGGGATTGAGTTCGATCCCGCCGGTTAAGCCGGTAGAATATTCCGGTTTCAGGTCGGGATTACCGGCTCGAACATGGGTGCCATGCCCGTAAAGCGTCTCGTTCAGATCCTGCAGGGATGGTGCCCGAAAACCACGGCCCAGTGAGACCCGTAGTTTTACAGAATAGGCAGGTTCAAACATCATGGTAAGTTTGGGAGTAAATACCGCCTCGATATCTGCAACCTTATCCATCCGAACCGCCGCTAATAGGGAAAGCTTGCTGATGGGCTGCCATTCATCCTGAAAGAACACCCCGAATGCCCGTCGGTCGTTTTCCATTACTGCAAGCCTCCGAAAATTGTTATAGATAAACTCCCCGCCGACCAGCAGGTAATTGTTCTTAAGCCCATTGAAACCAAGGCTGATCTCCGGCTCGGCAATTTCATTGATCTCGGCATTTCGTTCGCTCTGCCATCCGGCATAGTAACCCGAAGCATTAAGGGTAAAGTTGGTATTGATCCGGTACCCCAAATCAAGCAGCGGTGTAATAAGCCAGGAATGATAAGGATCATCGCCCTTATAGGGATAGCTGGAGGAGAGGTAGAACATCTGAGCGCCCAGGGAGAGCTTCGTGCCAAGCTCTGCATCCACACGGTCTAAAAGATGAAAGAGTGAGTAATCCAATTGGCCTTCCCTGAATACCGGTTCAATTATGGGCGTACCATCTGACTGCTCCCAACTGGAGAAAATACTGTGCCTGATTCGATCACCGACCGGTCCACTTACGGAAAGCGATGTATGGAATGAGTTCTGACTACCTCCGTATGAGGTAAAGAGCATCTTTGGCGAAGTGCTTCCCCTTTTGGTTATGATATTGATAACCCCACCCATACCGTCACTGCCGTACTGCGCGGAGGCAGCGCCCTTGACCAGTTCAATTCGGTCAATGATCTCTGGAGGAACAACATTTACATTGGAGCCGGTATGGTAATGAGAGCTTACAACCCGAGCGCCGTTCATCAGTACCATGCAGTATTGTGAAGGCAATCCGTCAATGGAAATATTGCGCTTGAAGGGCTGGCCTGACCCGGTACCCCCCTCGGTATTCACTCCGGGAAGGTAATCGAGGGCTTCGCTGATCATCTGAGGAGCGGTAATAGTCAACTCGGTTTGGGGTATTACCATTGTAAGCTCTGGTGAATTTTCCAGAAGAGTAGGCCGCCTGGTCGCCGTGACTACTACCGTACTGCCTTTAAGTGAAGATGGCTCCAACATCACCAGTAGAGGCGTATCCCCTTCCCTCTTTAGAATTACATTTCTGATGGTCTTGGACTGATAGCCGATGTATGAGATCACCAGATCATATTTTCCGGGCTCCAGATTCTCTATTTTAAACCGGCCTTCTATGTCGGTTGCGGCACCGGCCCCCGTCCCGGAAATGGTTATATTTACATTGCTCAAAGGCTTCTCGGTAGCACGGTCGATGATCTGTCCTTTTATAACACCGGAATCCTGGGCAAAGGTTGCTGCCACTGCTCCTAAAAGAAACATAACTGAATAAAAACAAGGCCGCTTTATCATTGAATGGACCGACATAATACGTCCTTTTCTTGCTATTGTTATATACATTTGGAAAAAAGAAAAAATTAAAATAATGCTTTTATATCTGCATTCATTTTTAAATGAAAAAAAACCAACGGCGAAACCCTCCAGTTTGTTAAAATTTATATTATTATAACAATAAATTTAAACCAAGTCAAGTACAATTTTCTGTATAAAAAGATTTAGCATGGTATAAGTCGTTTTTATTTCTGCTTTTTAACATAAATTATCTTTAATTTTCATTAATTACATTTAGCGTTTTCTCTTAAATGTTCTTGACAATTTTATAATCCATGATTTAATTCCAAATAACGATTTTTTTTATCAAAAACAATAAAGTTTCCAATGCTGACTATTTTCCCTAAAATTACTATTTACCTACATTCATCAAATATGATTATTATTTTTTACTAAACGAGGAGGTTTTTTGATGAACCCCAAAACTAAACTGTTTTTTTATTCTTTTCTCATTGTTGCATTGTTGATTACTCATTGTCCACTGCTAATTGCCCAGATTCCTCGTACTATGAACTATCAGGGTAGATTAACGGATATTGATGGAGTTGGAATCAACGGCATAGTCCCAATGACATTCAAACTGTTCAACCTTGAAACAGAAGGTGACGCTCTCTGGACCGAAACCCATGACGGCGTAAATGAAGTGTTTGTTGAACATGGGTTATTCTCAGTAGTCCTGGGCTGGATAACCCCGATCGACCTCGCCTTCGATGGTCAATACTGGCTTGAAATAGAAGTGGACGGAGATACACTTCTCCCAAGGGTAATGATTACAGCTACACCTTACGCCATCGTTGCATCCGTTGCTGAAAGTGTTGCTTCCGAGGCCATAATCAGCACCATAAATAGCGTTGGTCCTGATGGGAGCAGCAACTTAATGCTGGAGGAGGGTGATAATATCGTTATAACCAATGTCGCTGATAGCAACAAGATAAGGATATCATCGGAAGGCATCGTTCCCAATCCTCTCCTTCTTGGTGGTGATGGCTCCATGAGAATGCTGAGAGCAATGGACATTTCAGAGGGTGGTTTCATCGAAGCTGAACGCATGATGCTCCCTACTGCTGAAAATGGAGAGATAGTACTCAGGGATGTTTTGGGAACAGAGATCATTAAAATGACTGCAAATGCGGACTCTAACCAGGGGATCAGGATAATCAATTCTGCTGAAAACGCTTCAGGGATAAAATCCATTAATACAAATACCATTGGCGTTGCTCACGGAGTTGTCGGTATTGCTCATTCTAATACCAATGATGTCTCTGGAGTTATGGGTTTCTCCGTTGGATCCGGGATGAACTATGGAGTTCTGGGTAAAATAAACCACTCATCAGGAAACAGCTCTGCGGGTGTTTACGGAACAAATACTACTGATTTCCCCAGCAGCAATATTGTTTATGGAGTACATGGAAAAATTCATTCCGGCGCAGATTACTCATCCGGTGTATTCGGAGAGGTGATTGAAGCCACTTCAGGAAAACTCTACGGAGTTACCGGTATTACCTCCAGCGCTGACGGAGCTGGAGTAAGGGGTTACTCAAATAATCACACCGGTGTTGGAGTACTTGCCCAAGCCTATGACGATGGCGATTACGGCTTAAGATGCTTTGGCAACTTATCCGTTTCAAGCTTAGATGAATCATATACCCCTTTTGAGGTAAACATCCTTGATAATGCTGTTCGGATTGCAAATGATACTGAAGACATCATTACCTTTGGCGGCACTCAAAATTTACGGGCTATTCAGAAAGTAAATACAACAGCAACTCCGACCTCCGGTGGCGAGAATAATTTTAATATCACCGGACTTAATCCCATAACCGTTACGACCGGCGCACACGGTGTCAACATAGGTTGCCCTACTTGCGGGACTCCCTGCAAATGTGATAGTACTCTTATCGTAGGTTCAGCTGAGCATGCTGGAGAGATTTTGGTTAAAACCCCTGCCGGTGAAATAGCAGCTGCCATAACTGCCGCAAATACTACCGGGCCTAAACTAAAATCAACTATCTCTGCAAGTTCTGAACTTCTTTCTGTGGCAAGATTGGAGGCTTATGAGGGTACTCCCTACGATGACGGTGGAAGTAAAGCAGCATTAAAGGGTTACTGGGATTCCCAAACCTATCCCGGTGATGGGATCTTGGGTTTTAGCAGTTCCAATGGTCAATCGGGTGTTTATGGAAAAGCTATACCTATTGATACGTATGGGACCTCTTTTGGAGTTAGAGGACTAACCCGGTCAGAAGGTGCTTTTTCTTCTGGTGTACGGGGTGATGCTACTGCCTCAAATGGTCAAATATATGGTGTTGCTGGTTATTCACACTCCAACGAAGGGGTTGGTGTTCATGGATCAGCAGTGAGTACTACCGGTCAGATATATGGTGTTTCCGGCTCAGCGGGTTCCAGCGATACCCTCTCCGCAGGGGTTTTGGGTACCGGTTCGAATGGAAGTGCTGCGCTTATGGGTATCGGTGACTTCGGAATATATGAAAACCCGGGTGAGCCCTTTAGCATCAGGCCGCTTCTTAAAGCTGTGACCTCTACCGGCGTGATCAATATATATCAAAACGGTGAACTCATAACTGCATTCGGCGGGGCTGCTCAAAGAGTACCTATTCAAAAAGTGAACAGCGTTGCTACACCTACCATTCCTGATAATAATTTTACTATTGCCGGAGAATCACCAATCACGGTTACGAATGGTGCGCATGGAGTTACTATAGGCTGCCCTACCTGTGGCAGCGGAGGTTCCTGTACCTGTGATAGTACTCTTACTGTTGGTTCAGCCTCCCATGATGGTAAGATTAATGTCAAAACCGCAAGCGGCGAAGTGGCAGTTTCTTTGTCCGCTGCATCTGCTACCGGTCCCAAGATAAAATCATCCATTCCAGTAACAGCTGATCTGCTCTCCGTGGGGCGATTGGAAACTTACGAAGGCACCCCCTACGATGACGGAGGTACAAGGGCAGTTTTCAAAGGTTACTGGAATTCAACCACTCATATTGGTGATGGTATATTCGGTTTTACAAAAGCAAATAATTCCTCAGGTATTTTTGGAAAAGCTTCCCCTACCGGAGGTTCCGACGTTGGATATGGAGTTCAAGGCGTTACTGAAGCAGCGGGTGAATTCTCAGCGGGAGTTCACGGAAAAGCGCTATCATATACTGCTACAGTCTATGGTGTTTCCGGTAATATAAGTTCTACCGGAGATAATTCAGCCGGAGTATATGGACAGGCTTTCGTTTCGAGCGGGATGGTGTATGGGGTACATGGTCTAACTATTTCAAACGGAAAAGATGCATCTGGAGTCTTCGGTGAAGCAGCCGTAACCTCTGGTAAAGTATATGGAGTCAGGGGAAAGACCGACTCCCAGGATACACTTGCTGCTGGAGTAATCGGATTTTCGGATAGTACTAGCAAGAGTGCCGCGCTGATCGGCATTGGTGACCTTAGAATATTCGAGGACACAGGGGATACTATCCGTCGACTTTTCAATGTACTTACCAGTATTGGCCAAATTAATATGTACCAAAATGGCAGCCTTATAACTGCATTCGGTGGACCAGCACAAAGAGTTCCTATTCAAAAAGTGAATTTGGTAGCTACTCCCACTATCCCTGAAAATAATTTCGAGATTCTTGGGGATGCCCCAATTACTATTACCACCGGCGCGCACGGTGTTACAATCGGCTGCCCGGACTGCTGTACTGAACCATGTGGTGGTGGCGACGGATGTAAATGTGATTCTACATTGAAGGTTGGCAGCGACAGTACTCCCGGTGCCGTTAAAGTAGTTAATTCATATGGTAATGACGGATTAACCATAACTAATCATGCTACTTACCCTTACGCTTGCGAGTTAAAAGTGGGTGGAAACCTAAGCAAGGGTTCAATAGAAATTTGGGATCCGACAGAGACCATGGCTACAATAAACCTTGCTATCGATGGATCATATTTCAGCTGCCCATGGACTGGTTTCATGGATATCATTGTGGAAGGCGATGCAGAAATACAGGGTGATTTAGAAGTAATGGGGGTTAAGGATTTCAGAGTCCCGCATCCAGAAATGGAAGATATGGACATCCGCTTCGCATGTACTGAATCCCCCGAAGTAATGGTAGAATATTGCGGAATTCTCAAACTCGAAAGCGGTTACGGCGAGGGTGAGCTCCCGTACGAATTCAAGTTGATGTCCGAACCCGGGACCTATCGCGTATTATGCACCCCGATGGGAAGCGCAGACCCGGGCAGAATCTCAGCCGAGGTTACCGAAGATGGCATGGTTAAAATCTACAGTTTTGATGGTCCTGAACTGTTGAAAGTAGCATATAATATTAAAGCAACACGAGTTGGCTACAAGGACCGCCCTTATGTTGTTCCTACAGATTTATCTACTGGAAGAGTACAGAATGGCAGAAAATAGGGATTTTTGAGAAATTTCCTTTTGCGGTGGTTTTGGGGTATATACAATTATCGTGTCAGTAAATGATGTGATTTTATAGAATTATCGAGCATTATCGGTTAATCCATGGATGTGTTCAAATGATCAAACCGAAAAAAGGAGCAGGGCAATCAATGCAAAGAACATACCCAATCCCTGTTTCAAGGTTATGGTTTCATTCAGAAAAATGAAAGCCAGCAATATCGTGATCAGGGGATAGAGGGATGTGGAGGTAACAACAAGGGTGGCCTTTGATTTGCTGACTGCAATCAGGAAGAATAGGGCTCCCAGCGAACCGCATACCCCGGTTAACACTGCGAACAATATGCCTTTCGGGTGCACCTGGACTTTGAATCCGATAGTTGAAGCTACACCCAGTGCTATTACCAGACTGCCCATTGCCCCGAAGACCATTGCGCTTCGTGGATCCAGGTAATTAGTAGCAAGCTTGGGGAAAAATCCCCAAAGACCCCACATAAAAAGAACGACAAGGGTATATATGAACCAGTTACTCATATTTCATCATTTTCCAGTTCACTTACTATTTTAATGGCCCATTGCTGTGCTTTTAGTGCCGCATTATCTTTGTCGTGTTTTAACGGATCTGTAAAGTCTATTTCGCCGACGAACTGATTGCCGGGCAGTGCGTCCTTCATGTTCTCAATGGTTTTTCCGGGCATTCCGGCATGGCAGATAAAAAAGGCTATTTTCTTACCCCTTATTTCGTATTGATTGAAAAAAGTCCGAAGGGGAGGGGTAAAGCTCCAGGCCCAGACCGGGGAGCCCAGTAAAAGCAGACCGTAATCCCGGGGGTCTTTATTAAGGCGCTCCAGTTCCGGCTTCATCTTTAAAATCACCTGGCGACCACCCTTTAAATATTTCATAAACCCCTGACTTATCAGTTCCCCAAGTGGTTTTAACTCTATGATGTCAGCAGGAATCGCCTGGGCAATATTCCGGGCAATAAAGCTGGTATTCCCTTCAAAAGAATAATAAACAATCAATGCTCTAATCATTCAACGCTTATCCTTCACGTTTTTTACGGGTTAAAAGATGACCCAAAGGAATATAATTATATCCTGATTATTTAAAAGAAATTTCGATTATAAATATATTTGGCAATTCTGATCGTTTGAATTCAGGGATCAATTTTCGTTTTCCGGTTGGGATTCAGGCTGGTTTGACCCGTTTGAGGTTTCGATTAGTGTGGTCTCATCGGGGGATTTTTTATCTTTTTTACCTTCCGCTTCTTTTTTCAGCCGCCGGCGGGTCATTTTTTCCGGTTCAGGGAGGGGGATTCCAGTGCCCCTATCAACGATAGCGTTAGTGGGGCATTTCAGGATACAGACCCCGCAGCCGATACAATTCTCATCGATTACTTCGGCCAGGAAGCCATTTATCCTGATAGCTTCTTTTGGACAGCTTTTGAGGCACAGTTGGCAGCCGATGCATCCGACTGCGCAGGCTTTTTTAGTAGCTGCGGCTTTATCCGGGGAGTTGCAGGCCACATAGACCATCTGGTCGGCGGGAATAAGCATCATCACGTTATTAGGGCAAATCCTTACGCATATTCCGCAGCCTGTGCACTTATCGAAATCGGTCAGGGGTATCCTATTTTCACCAAGTGTAAGTGCCCTGAAGGGACAGGCTTCAACGCATGTTCCCAGGCCGGTGCAGCCATAATCACATTGCTTGGGGCCACCGCCCAGTATATACGCCGCGCGGCAATCCATCAGTCCTTTATATTCATATTTATCTACAGCGTTTTGGCACCCGCCGCCGCACCTTGCAACCGCTACCATAGCTACGTTCTCGCCCACTTCTTTGCCCAATATCTGGGCAATATTATCCGCAACCGCTTTCCCGCCGGGGATGCAGCCGCTAACAGGGGCCTTACCATCGACCACCGATTTAGCGAAGCCGGAGCAGCCCGGGTAACCGCAAGCGCCGCAATTTATGCCTGGAAGTGCCTCCAATACCTGGCTTACCCTTTCATCGACGGTAACGGCAAATTTTTTGGCGATAAAGGCAAGGATTGCCCCAAAGAGCAGGCCCATCAAACCCAGTAAAACAAATGCGCTGACTACGGTTATATCCATAATCTACTCCAAACTTAAAAACTCAAACCGGAGAATCCCAGAAAAGCCAGGGACATTAATCCGGCGACTATAAAGGCAATAGGTAATCCCTTAAAGGCGGGAGGAACATCTGCCAGTTCTAATTTTTCCCGTATCCCGGCCATCAGGATCAGGGCGATTGTAAAGCCTATTCCCGCAGAGAAACCATGCACTGTGCTTTCGATAAATGAATAGTGGATAGTGATGGTGTTCAGTTCCGCTACACCCAGAATAGCGCAATTGGTAGTGATCAGGGGAAGAAAGATTCCCAGTGATTCATAAAGCGGTGGACTGACTCTCTGGATCACCATCTCCACCAGTTGTACCAGTGATGCGATGACCAGGATAAAGGCAATGGTTTCCAGGTATGCCAGGTCGAACATTTCCGGGGTTGTGGAGGTATTAAACAAATGGAAGATCCTGTATATTATATTCTGTGGTACAGGGAGCAAGAAGTATTCATATATGATCCAGGTTACCGCGGAGGCAAGGGTCAGCACAAAGATCACAGCCATGCCCATACCGATGGAGGAATCGATCTTCTTTGATACCCCGAGAAAGGGGCATAATCCCAAAAAGCGGGATAACACAAAATTGTTGATCAAGATAGCGCTAATGGCTATGATCATTAAGTTTCCGATATTCATGCTCTACTCCAGCCTTTTTTGCAGGAGGTTAGACAGGGCTATCAGTATTCCGATGGAAAAGAATCCGCCTGGCGGGAGGATCATCAGCAATGCTGGTTTGAAATGTTCCCCGAAAAGGGGGTGTCCCAGGATTGTTCCGGAGCCCAGTATCTCCCGGCAGGTACCCAGTATAACCAGTATCATGGTGAAGCCTACTCCCATCCCCAAACCGTCGATAAAGGATTTCAGCACTCCATGTTTGCTGGCGAACCCTTCTGCCCTGCCCAAAATTATACAGTTCACTACGATCAATGGAATAAAGATCCCCAGCGATTTGGAGAGCGCGGGAAAGTACGCAGCCATAGCCAGCTTGACAATAGTCACAAAGGTGGCTATCACGGTGATGAAGATAGGGATGCGGATACGGTTGGGGACCAGATTCTTGATCAGGGAGATAACCATATTGGAGCACACCAGAACAAATGTAGCTGCGATTCCCATTCCGATACCATTGACTATTGTCGTGGAAACGGCCAGGGTGGGGCAGAGACCGAGAGCCAGTACCAGCACCGGATTCTCCTTGATAATCCCCTTAGTGAATTCCTTAATCAGGCTCATTATCACCTCCGATCTCAATGGAATCCCGCACCTCGCTTGTGATGAGAATACTATCTTCTTTGCTGGCTCCAAGCTCGTTTTTGAATTCTTCCAGTTTTTCCTGCACCGAATTGGCGATGGCCCGGGAGGTAATGGTCGCCCCGGTAATGGATGTAATGTTTCCCCCGTCCTTATCTACCAGTAAATCTTGAGGGGAGCGACTATCAAATTGCATTTCGAACCAGGGTTCCGGACTATCCCCCTTTATCTCCACACAGCGGGTTCCCAGCCCCGGTGTCTCCTCCTGATAAACGATCTCTATTGCCCCCACCTTAAAATCGGTAGTAACGCTGAAGATGGTCTTGATCTTGCTGCTGAAGCCATCGCCGAATGTAGTCAGGATATAGCCTACCGGCGAAGTCCGCCCTTCAGAATCATAGCCTATGAGATAATCCAGGCCGCCTGAAGTGGTATCCTCAACAAAGACCAATGCTTCGGGGAGCACTTCTTTCTGCGCGCGCTCCCGTTCCATCCGCTGCTGCTCCTCTATTTTAGGCTTGGTAACTTTATTGATAAAGCCCAGGCTTACTCCGGCAATGAGGGTATAGACCATCAGAATCAGGCCTAATTTGAGGATAAATTTCATTCGGCTTTCTTCTCTTCTTTTGGTTTTTTATGATAGCCCAGCACCCTGGGTTTGGTATATCTGTCTATTAATGGCGCGGCAATATTCATCAATAGGATAGAGTAGGATACCCCTTCCGGGTAACCACCCCATTTTCGGATAACAAAGGTGAATATTCCGCATCCGATACCGAAAATCCACCTTCCCCTGGGAGTGATGGGAGTAGTAACCATATCGGTGGCCATAAAGAATGCTCCGAGCATAAGTCCACCTGAAAAGATATGGAAGGGCACTGCGCCGGAGAACAGCCCGTTAGAACCCATAAAGGCCCAGGAAAGGAGAGCCACGCTGCCGATATAGCTAAGCGGTATGCGCCAGTCCGCGTAATTTTTAATCAGCAGGTAGATCCCTCCGATTAACAATAATACAGCTGAGGTTTCGCCCAGGCAGCCCCCGATATTACCGAAGAACATATTACTCCAGTTCGAACCCAGTTGCTGCAGGGTTTGCTGTGCGTTTCCGAGTTCAACTGCAGTGGCTTCAGGATTTGCAATAACACTCTGCATGCTTTTAAAGACATTAAGTGGGGTAGCAGATGTAACGGTGTCGATCCCGGACAGGGTTCCGAATCGTGGTACGATCCACTTGGTGGTCATATCAACCGGCCAGGAAGCCATCAGGAAAGCCCTTCCCACCAATGCCGGATTGAGGATATTGCGCCCCAGGCCGCCGAAGAGCTGCTTCCCGATCATAATTCCTACAAAGGCGCCTATAACGGGCATCCAGTAGGGGACGTCCGGAGGGAGGTTAAAGGCCAGCAGTAATCCGGTGATAGCGGCGCTACCATCGGTTACATCAATATGTACGCCACGGATTAGTTGAAAAATTGCTTCTGCGGCGAGTGCTGATGCCACACCGATCAGGGAGAGCCATAGCGCTTTTATACCATAAAAATAGACCGAGCCGGCAAGGGCAGGCAATAACGCCAACAACACCCCGAACATTATCTTGCGGATAGAGATGTCCTCCCGCACATGGGGTGAAACCGCAACTGCTAATTTGTTATCGGCCATTATTCCTCCTGAACCTGCTTACTTCTTTTTCCTGCTTTTGATAACCTCGTCTTTTCCCCATTTAATATAATGCAATATTCTGCGTTTAGATGGGCACACGAAGGTGCAGCTCCCGCATTCCATGCAGTCAAAAAGCCTATATTCTTCTGCTTCTTCGAACCTTGCGTTCTCGATCAGGGACGCCAGGGTAGATGGCAACAGCTTGATGGGGCATACGTCAACGCAATGGGCGCAGGATATACAGGGTTTTTCCTGGGGCAGGTCCGCCTCTTTCCGGGAAAAAACCAGAATCCCGGAGGTCCCCTTGACCACAGGTACTTCGTCCGAGGACTGGGCAATACCCATCATCGGGCCGCCCATGATGATCTTGCCGATCGGTTCGGTGGTCCCGTCGCAGGCCTCGATCAGATGCTTGATGGGGGTGCCGATCCGAACAAGGAAATTCTGGGGATTTCTCAGCGTTTTACCGGTAACCGTAACCACCCGTTCAATTAAGGGAATCCCCTTTACCACGGCATCATAGAGCGACTTAGCAGTGCCAACGTTCTGGACGTAGCAGCCTATATCGAAGGGCAGTCCGCCAGATGGCACCTTGCGGCCGGTGATGGCATCAATCAGCTGTTTTTCCGCACCCTGGGGATATTTCACCTTTACCCCTACAACCTTTATTTCATTAATATTAGCGGTTTTTTCGGTAAGTAATTTAATAGCGTCTGGTTTGTTCTTTTCAATACCGATAAGAGCCCTCTTAACCCCCAGGGTGAACAGGATCATCTTGATCCCTTCGATTATATCGTCCGGGTATTCGAGCATAAGGCGGTGATCTGCGGTAAGGTAGGGTTCACATTCCGCGCCGTTCAGGATAACCGTATCGATAATCTTACCCGCTGGAGGCGATAGTTTAACTACGGTCGGGAAGGCAGCGCCCCCCATACCTGCCAATCCGGCTTCACGGGCAATCCTGCGGATGTCATCCGGGGACAATGCTGACCAATCGGGATGGGTAATCTGCTCAGCCGGTGAGTCCTCCCCGTCATTTTCAATAAGGATTGTCTCGGAGGTGCTACCCAGAAAATGAGGCCAGGGTTTTATATCCTTTACTTTACCCGAGACACTTGAGTGAACGGGTATAGAAACGAAGCCCTGGGATTCAGATAGGACCTGGCCCTTTTTAACCGTATCACCCTTCTTGACCAGTGCCTTTCCGGGTGCGCCAATATGCTGACTCAAAGGGATGGCTATCAATTCGGGGGGGGGCAAAACCTGGATCGCTTTACCCTGGGTAAAGTGCTTGTTTCCGTGGGGATGTGTCCCGCCTTTAAAGGTCAAAGCCATATAATGCCTTTTTTTGCTAAAATAGATAGCGCAAAATATATTTTAAGCATTCCCCTGTCAAGTTAAAATAGAAAAAATATTGAGGAATTAAAAGCATTGATGTTCAGACGTCGCCCAAATTTTTTTTGACCCAGTCCACGATCTCGGTGGTGCGGGTTCCCGGTCCGAAAATCCTTTTCACGCCCATTTTCTCTAACCTTTTTTGATCCGCAGATGGTATGATTCCCCCTCCGAATACCGGGATATGCCCCCCTCCCTCCAGTTGTAAAAGCTCCAGTACCTTGGGGAATATGGCCATGTGAGCGCCGGAGAGTATGCTGATCCCAATGAGGTCCACATCCTCCTGGATAGCTGCTTTAACGATCATACCTGGGCTCTGATGCAATCCGGTGTATATCACTTCGAATCCGGCATCCCTTAATGCCCTTGCCACAACTTTTATCCCGCGGCTATGACCATCCAACCCCCCTTTAGCCATTAATATACGTATCCTCTTCATAATTGATCACCCTCGAAAATATTTTCAAACTCCTTCAGCCGGCAGTACTTATTTACCGCACTATATGGATCGATCTGGCCCTCATATACCCCGCTGGCAATATGATCGATATCGATACCGGTTAAAAATTTTCGCTGAGCCAGCAATCTGATCTTATTCTCGATTATCTGCTCGATCTTGTGCTTGATCTGGAGTTTCCGGTGTGTTTCGAATATGCCCTCACGTATAATGAAATCCCTGTGTTTTTCTATAGTGTTCCATAAATCGGAGATTCCCCGGTCTTCAGGTGCTACGGTCAGGACGATGGGTGTTTTCCAGTGGGGTTTGGATGATTTGGGCATATTATTCTCCTTGATCTCCAGGATGGATTGCAGTTCAATAGCGAATATTTCGGCTCCGTCCCGGTCGGCCTTATTGACGACGAATACATCGGCGATTTCCAGTAGTCCGGCCTTCATAGCCTGAACCGAATCGCCGGCCTCCGGAGTTAGCATAACAACGACTGTATCGCAGGCATCCACCACATCCAGTTCAACCTGTCCCACGCCCACGGTTTCAACCAGAATCAGTTCTTTGCCATAAGCATCGAGGGCAACCAGGACATCTTTAGTTGCGGATGCCAATCCCCCCAACGAACCCCGGGTAGCCATACTTCGAATGAAGATATTATCGTATTTATAGAGGTCCTTCATTCGGATGCGGTCGCCCAGTACTGCTCCACCGGTAAAGGGACTGGTGGGATCAACGGCCACGATGCCCATTTCCGTCCCATCTTCGGCCAGGTGCATGGCGATCTTATCTACCACCGTGCTTTTACCCGCGCCGGGGGGGCCTGTAATCCCTACACGGTATGCATTACGGCATTCCCGGAATAGTCTGGCCAATACCCGCTCATGATCCGGGGAGCGGTTCTCCACCAGGGAAATAACCTTCGCCAGGGCAACCATGTCCCCGTTAAAAAAACGATCTAAAAGTTCATCAGAAGTCATTGTTAAATTCAAAGTGGTTATCAGTTAATAATTTTCAGGATTGAATCCAATTCGGCCAGCAATTGTTCATTGGTATATACATTCATGCGTATAGCTGAGGAGGGACAGGTAGCCACGCAATTTCCACAGCCCTTGCATAGAATAGTATTTATGGTCATCACCATACGATTTTCATCGAAGATGTGAGCCTTGAATTCGCAGACCTGTTCACAGCTTCTGCAGCCGGCGCAAACGTCTTCATCGACGATAGCAACTATTGGTGGAACGGTAAGCTTCTTTTTGGAAAGAATAGCGGCCACCGAAGAAGCAGCTGCCTTGGCCTGGGCCACGGTATCCGGAATATCCTTGGGAGCTTGGCAACAACCAGCCAAAAAGACCCCCTCGCTAAAGGTGTCCACCGGTCGCAGCTTGGGATGCGCTTCCAAATAGAACCTGTCCTGCGACTGCACAATCTTCAGAATGCGCCCCATCTCAGTAACATCATGGCGTGGAACTATTCCGGTACCCAGTATAACGAGGTCAGCCTCTTCTTCCACCGGCTCACCGGTCAGGGTATCTTCCGCCTTGACGATCAAGGTTCCCCTCCGTTTGAATATCTCGGAAACCGACCCCCGGCGGAAGAAAACATCCTCGGCCCTTACCCGGTCATAAAACTCTTCATAGCCCTTTCCAAATGCCCTTATATCAATATAAAAAGCTGTGACCTGTGCCTTGGGCATCTTTTCCTTGATAAGATGCGCATGCTTCATAAGATACATACAGCAGACCCTTGAACAGTATGGATTACCCACCGTCGAATCCCTTGAACCGACACAGTGCACCAGAACCACCTTCTTAGGTTTCTGGCCGGCGATCAGTATCTCACCGCCCGTGGGCCCGGAGGGTGATATTAATCGTTCAAACTCCAGACCGGAGATCACGTTCACATAATCCCTATAACCCAGCTCCGGTTTCTCCTCCGGGTTAAATTGGTCAAAGCCGGTAGCTACAACAATAGCTCCTATATCCAGTTCCAGTTTTTTCTCATTTGGTTCAAAGTCGATGGCGTTACTCCCACAGAATTTTTCACATGCTCTGCAGTGCTGGTTAAAGAAGTACATGCAGCTCTGTTCACTGATAACAGGCACCTTGGGTACCGCCTGAGGAAAGGGGATATAAACAGAGGAACGTTGTTGAAGTCCCATATTGAATTCGGAAAGGACCGGTTTGGGTTCAAGGCCCGAGATATTTTTAATGTTGATGGCTTTGGTAAGGCATACCGCGGCGCAAGCACCGCAAACCACGCACGTTTCACTCTTTTGATCGAAGGGTGTTCCAACCGTCCTTTTATGACCCCGGCCCTCGAAACCGATTGCCCCGATGCCCATCAGATCATTACAAACACGAACGCACAAACCGCAATTGATGCATTTCTGGGGATCTCTAAATCCGATAGCGGTCTGAGGGGCAGTTTCATTTGCGCGTGGATCCATCCTTGTTTTTTCCACCCCGTATTTTTGGGCCAGTTCCCTGATCTCGGTTGATTTGGGTGCCCTTGCCAGGTAAAGTTCCAGCAGTAATTTACGGGCCCTCTTAACCATCTCGGAATTGGTGCGGATCTCACCTTCCCAGCCTGGAAAGGTGCAAGCCGTTTGAAGTTTGGATTCCCCTTTCCAGATCACTTCAACCACGCAGATCCGGCAGGCTCCGTAGGGTGAGAGAGCTTTATAATGGCATAGAGTGGGTATCTCGATACCAAGCTCAGTAGCTATTTCCAACACCGTCCGGGATGGATCCGGGGTAACCTCTATTCCATCGATAATCAACTTGTTCATGTTAAATTTCCATTCCTTTTAAATTACTCTCTTTCCACTGCTCCGAACTTACAAACGCTATAGCATATTTTACAGCGGGTACATTTTTGAGGGTCGATCACGTGGGGTTGGCCTTTCTCGCCTGAAATTGCGTTCTCCGGGCATTTTATGGCACAGATAGTACAGCCTGTGCATTTTTCCGGATTTATCCTGAAGGTGATCAAAGCCTTACAAACCCCGGCCGGACAGCGCTGATCCCTGATGTGGGCATCGAACTCAGGAGCGAAATACCGTAATGCGGTAATCAGCGGATTAGGAGCGGATTTACCCAGCTCGCACAAACATGCGTTCTGCATCAACCAGGAAATATCCTGGAGGGTATCCAGGTCCTCTTCTTTACCTTTACCCTCGGTTATCCGTTTGAGAATAGCGCTGATCTGAATCAGGCCCTCCTGACAGGGGATGCATTTCCCGCAGGATTCATCCTTGAGAAAATCGATGAAGTATTTGGCTATATCCACAATACAATTTTCCTCATCGAGCACAATCATTCCACCGGAGCCCATCATAGAGCCCAGCTTGGTGAGCTGGTCGAAATCCACGCCGGTGTCAAGGAACTGTTCGGGGATCAAGCCTCCGGATGGTCCTCCGGTTTGTACCGCCTTGAACTTCTTTCCCCCTTTGATCCCCCCGCCGATCCCGTAGATGATCTCCCGAAGCGTCATTCCCATGGGGACTTCCACCAGTCCGGTGTTGTTCACCTTGCCAACCAGCGAGAATATCTTGGTTCCCTTGCTGCCCTCGGTCCCGATCTGGCTATACCAGTCAGCGCCTTTATTTATGATCAGGGGCACATTTGCCCAGGTTTCCACATTGTTCAGGGTAGTTGGCCGTTCGTAGAGGCCCCTTTCAACGGTATGAAAGTGTTTGGGCCGGGGTTCACCGGGCCGGCCTTCGATTGAAGCCATAAGGGCTGTAGATTCCCCGCATACAAAGGCTCCGCCACCTACGCTGATGTTAACCTTAAAGCAGAAATCGGTGCCCATTATCCCTTCTCCCAATAAACCATACTCGTGAGCGTCAGCCAGTGCCTTGCCAAAATGCTCCCGGGCTAAGGGATATTCTTCCCTGACATATATATAACCCTCACGGGATCCGATCGCATAAGCCCCAATGATCATACCTTCCAGAACCGAATGAGGATTTCCTTCCAGGAGTGAACGGTCCATGTATGCGCCAGGATCCCCTTCGTCGGCATTGCAGATCACATATTTCAAATCCCCTTCGGCACGGCGGCAATACTTCCATTTTTTGCCTGTAGGAAAACCACCACCACCTCGACCCCTTAAACCCGATTTAACAATCTCCTCGATAATCTGGTCCGGGGACATTTCCTTTAACGCCCTGGCAAGTGCGGAATATCCCCCGATAGCAATATAATCATCAATGCTGGTAGGATTCAAAAATCCATTGTTACCGAAGATCAGGCGCATCTGTTTTTCATAGAATGGAACCTGGTCTTCCCGGCTATACTTTTCATGGTTGACCGGATCCACAAAGAGTAAACGCTCCACAATCTCGTCCCCTATTACGCTTTTTTCAACGATCTCTTCTGCATCCTTCGGTTTTACGCTATGGTAGAATATACCCTTCGGGCGTATCACTACCAGAGGGCCCTTCTCACAAAAACCATGGCATCCGGTAACCAATACCTTCACCTGTTCATTTAGCTGGTGCCTGCTAACCGCTTCATGGAAGGATTGAATCACTTTGCTGGCTCCCAAGGCTATGCAGCCGGTCCCTCCGCAAACCGTTATGGTTTTTGTTTGAGATTCTCTCTGGCTTTCAACTTGCTTTTTGTATCTGGTGAGGTCTTCTATTTTTTTGAACTTGGGCATTACTGTTCCTATGCTTATTTTTTCTTATAAGATTGGATGATTTTTTCAGCCTTATCTGGTGTCATCTGGTAATAGTCTTCATCGACTACCACGACGGGGCCAAGCGCGCAGCATCCCAGGCAGCCTACGGTTTGAAGGGTGAATTTCTGGTCTTCTGTTGTCTGACCCGGTTCGATCTTTAGAATGCTCCGGAGCATATCCAGCACTTCGGGCGCGCCACGGGCGTGGCAGGCAGTCCCCATACAAACCCTTACCAGGTGCTCACCACGGGGTACCAAGCTGAAAGAGCTATAGAACGTGGCAAGGTGATAAACCCTGGTGAGAGGTATATCAAAACACTCACTGAGATATTTCAGAGAGAGTTCGGGCAGATAGCGGTAATAGCGGTTGACTGCTTGCAGGACCTGGATCAAAGCGCTCTCTTCACGACCGAATTTACGGACCAGATCATCCAGCAAGTCCATCATCTCCTTGTCCAGCTTTGTTTTTACGGATGGTTTTGCTCGTGTTTGCGGAATGTATCTGACCAGGCAATTACTTGTACAGAGATCGCAGCCGGTGCATTTGTCTGCTTGAATATGGCGGTCTTTCAATTTGATAGTGGCCTTGAAGTTGCCTACGAAACCATCTACTTTTTCCACTTCGGCGTAGGTATAGAGTTCAATATTGGGATGTTGAGCCACATCGACCATTTTTGGGGTCAGGATACAAGCTGAGCAGTCCAGTGTGGGGAATGTTTTATCAAGCTGGGCCATGTGGCCGCCGATGGATGGGTCCCGCTCCACCAGGTGGACCCGGAAGCCGGATTCGGCGATATCCAGAGAGGTTTGTATCCCGGCAATACCACCTCCTACAACTAATGCTTCGGGTGTTACATCCACCTGAAAATCCTCCAGAGGTTCTAACAGGCGTACCTTTGCCAAGGCTGCTTTTATAATGATAAGGGCCTTCCCGGTCGCTTCTTCCCGATCCTCATGGACCCAGGAGCAGTGTTCACGGATATTGGCCATTTGAAAACAATACTTATTCAACCCTGCAGTTTCCAGTACCCTCATAAAGGTAGGTTCATGAAGCGTCGGCGAGCAGGAAGCCACTACAACCCGGTCCAGATCATACTCCTTGATCTTATCCCTGATCAAGCTCTGCCCGGGATCCGAACACATATAAGGGTAATCTTCAGATACCAATACACCCGGTTGTTTACCTATCTCCTCTGCAATCCTCTTCACATCAACCGTTCGGGCAATATTCAGACCACAATGACAGACGAATACACCTATTTTTTTCATATTGTCCCAGTACTCTCTAAATTAGGTATTTTATCATTCTTTGCTTTTCATATTATTAATACCGGATCAGACCCTGAACAATCATCTTCCCGTTTAAACCTATTGAGCGCTCAGGACCACGATCCTGTTCTATCACTTATTCCATTTATATTCGGTCATAGTTGTGCTAATTTATCCTTGATCGCCGGAACAACCTTGAAGAGGTCATCGACGATACCATAATCCGCGGCTCCGAAGATAGGGGCGTTGGGGTCCTTATTCACGGCAATTATGGTATCGGCATTACGCATTCCCATGAGGTGCTGAAAGTCTCCGCTGATACCCAGCGCGATATACACTTTTGGTTTTACGGTTTTACCGGATGAGCCTACCTGCCTGTCCTTGGGCAGCCAACCGGCATCAACTATAGGCCGGGAACAGGCAACCACCGCTCCGATAGACTGCGCGAACTCCTCGATCATGGCAATATTATCTTCTTCCTTTATGCCCCGGCCAATGGCAATGATCTTCTCTGCCTGCGTAATATCAATCTCTCCCGCCGCGGACTCCACAAATTGAATGAAAACCTTATCTTCAAATTCCCGTTCGAAGGATACGTTCACCTCTTCAACTTCTGCGCTCAATCCACCAGGCTTGGCGGGAACAGAACCGGGCAACAGGGTAATAATGCCACCCTTTTCGGTCTCAAAGGAGTATTCGGCGTTTATCTTGCCACCATATACCTGGTTGAGGGTAATTACTTTATTCCCTTCCAGCCTCAGATCGGAGCACCCTGAAATAAGCGGGAGTCCCATTGCTACGGCAAGGGCGGGAGCAAGATCGTAAGAAGCCGAGGTATGTCCCAGCATAACAAGGAGAGGACTTCGCTCCTCAATGATCGATTTAAGAGCTTCCTGATAGTATTCTGAATGGAAATCCCCCAGTTTTTCGTTTTTCAGGGCAATTATCTTATGGGCCGATGACTTGAGATGCTGAACCATTTCATCAAGCTCATTTCCAAGGATAACCGCAGCAGTACTGCCACCAATATTATTAGCAAAATCATTTGCTTTTGTCAATAATTCATAGCTTACGTCCCGGATTGTGCCCCGGCGATGCTCAATAATAACGAATATTTCTTTGCTCATAATAATCCCTTCGTTTTAAGAACCTCACATACTTTTTCAGCTGTTTCAGCGGGGCTGCCCTGGAAGATCTCGGCCATTTTGCCGGGAGGTGGGAAAGAGAGTTTATTCAGCTCAACCATTTTCTCGTTCCAGGAGCCCGGTTCCACGACCCGGATCTCCTTGCTGCCAGCCCGTTTAATACCCAGAATAGATGCATAACGGGGCTCGTTAAGGCCGGTTTGAATGGTGATAACAGCGGGAAAGTTTAACTTGTACTGGGCCATCAAGCCACCCTCCAGCTCCCGGTTTACAGTTGCGGATTCCTCTTCGGTTTCCATTTTGACCGCCATTGAAAGGTGCTGGATCCCCAGCAATTCAGCCAACGCTACGCCTACCTGGCTGAAGCCGTCATCGGAAGCCTGGCAGCCGGTAAATATCAGGTCATACTCCTCGTCCTCCAGTTCATGGGCAATCAGCTTCGCTATGCTGTAGGGGTCAAGTTCACTTAGATTTTCCGGGGAAATTCTGATTGCCCTACCGGCGCCTTTGGCCAACGCCATTCTAATGATCTCATCGGTTTCGGGGGGACCGACGGAAACAACGATCACTTCACCACCGAATTCTTCCTCCAGTAATAAAGCCTGTTCCAAAGCGTAATTATCCGCTTCGTTAATACCGAATACCAGATTATCGACCTCCAGCTTTCGATTTGCAGGATCGATTTTCAGGGTCGCTTCGGCTGTTTCGGGGACCCTTTTAATGCATACTACGCTATTCATAATAGCTCCTTGTTATATTTAATCAGGATATGTATTTTATATTATTCTATCTATAAGGCTCCGTTATTTTAAAAAGATAATTTGGCGGGTATCGCTACCCTTCTCGCTAGCCAGAGTTACGAAATAATTACCGGATGGCATCACCATATTGGATTCATTCCGGCCATTCCAGTAAAAGTGATAAGTACCGCCATTGATTGGTCCCTGGTGAAGGTTACAGACCTTTTTGCCCAACATGTCATAGATATCCACGCTGCAGTTAGGCAGCCCGGCGGGTATATTAACCTGTATAGAAGTCGCCATATTAAAGGGGTTAGGATAGCTTGAATGAATGGAAGGCGGCAGATGTTTGTTATCCAGGACGAGGTATTCGTCCACCCCGGAAGGTCCGATCTTACGGAGATATGCCCGGATATAGAGGGTAACATCGAAGCTTTCAAAGGCATCATCGTCAATATAATAAAAGTAGTCCCGCCCGGACCAGTAATCATCATAACCGATCAGGGGGACGTCTCCGTATTCATTATAAATAAAGCCCACGAAAAAATCGGTGGCAATGATGACGTCGGAGACTTCCAGAACGAACCATCCTTCGTATTCGGGGGGGAAGAGAAGGGTAAAAGGATCTACCAGCCAATCGAACATATCGATGAGCATTGGGTAAAAGCTGCCATCCCCGGCTCCGATATCCATGTAATATGCTATCCCTTCGAGGGAGTATGGTGGTTCCGGTGGGTTGAAATAGACGCATATTGCATCGGCATCGCTCCAGCCCAGGTCTTCCGGTCCTCCTTCGTAGAACCAGTCGTAGCTCAGCCAACCTGAACCGCCCTGGGAGCCCATTCCCGATGAATAAGCCCATGCAAGAGCATAGGGATTATTGCTGCCTGAACCGTAATTATAGACCTCGATCCAGTACTGCCCGGCAGATAAGCTCATCTCGATATACTCATCAGCGGTATAGGTTTCGGAGTAAGCTATAATATCGTAGTCGTCATTATAGAGGTACAGGTCAAAATCTTCATCTCCATCGGGTCCATCCAGGTATATCTCAGCGTTGGTATTGCCTCCAACGAAGAAGGTATAAAAATCGCTATCCCCGTCGCTGGAACAATAGCTGGAAAAGACCACGAATTCGGGTAGTGGCCCATAGGCTGAGCTGGGGACATCATTTGGTTCATAATAATCCACGACCTCTCCGCTGCTGCCGCCACCGGTATAGAGCTGGTTAAGGAACTCGTCCCACTGGTGGTCAGCGACCATATCCAGGTTTGCGGAGGTAGTATATGCGCCGTCATACTGGGAGGCGTTAACGGGGCAGTAAACAGCCAGGCCATGGACATTGGGATGGCCGGTAGAGTGATATTCCTCGATAATGGCATTATTGATCGCAGTTTTAAGGGCATTTGCGGAGGATGAAACGGATGGGACAGCCCCGCCAACGTTATGTGCAAAATGCCAGAGGTCCATATTATTAGGGACATCGAAGGATTCGGTAGCCCCACGGGCAGTGAGAATGGCGCTGAAATTCCCGGAGCTGATCATGGCTGCAGCAAAATTATCCAGGGCGGTCATTAAAGAGGGTAAATTGGAAACCCGAACCGCGGACTGTGTCTCCTTATGGTCCGGTGAACTGCTATATGAAGCGCCGTAATCGTTCACAATGGTCGTGGCCAATTGTTCAGACGACATTCCCGGGTTTCCGGTTAGGTGTCCCAGGATAAGATCGTAGGGATAGCCGTCACCCGGTTCGGTCTCCTCTGAACCGATGATAATATCGGCATTGTTTCGCCATTCGTATGCGACCTCGATCATCCCTTGAAGGCAGGCGTCAGAGCAGATGATGTCCATCTCAATACCGGAAAGGGCAGTGGCAACATCGTGATTTTTAAGGATACTCCCGTTGGTTTCATCCTGGCAGATGGCCTTTATGGGTCCTTCCCCGCTCTCAAGCGTAAAGAAATGGCGGGTGGGATTATCTGTAACCCCTCGCACCGGGCGGCTTACCCGGTCGATCTCCGGGTCGTTAAAAAACCCGCTGGCCTTTCCTTTTTCCCAGCCCGATCCGTGGTTCCAGAGTACAAGGCAATAATGGGTGGCGGGATAATTGCTAAGTGTCCATTGTACAAAATTGCGGAGGGTATTGGGATTGCCCATATCTGCTTCCCCCAAATCCTGGACAACCGGTGAGGTTATAGTTGAGGGATTAGAATCGTGTTGAATGAGAAATCGGCGGGTACCGGTCCAGTTGCCATTACTGTTATCATAACCATCTATCCGGTCAAACTGAACCACGATGTTAACGTTGGAGTTCGAGCCTACGCTTTCCATCTCATTCATATCGTCGATCCCCGCACCTTCCAGATTATTATCACCATCAAGATAGACCATAAAGGTCCAGTTAGCGGCAGCTAATCCCGTAGCCAGCGCCAAAATGCAAAATAGGATCACAAACTTTTGCACATTCTCTCCTTTTTTACTATTATTGTTCTATATATATCTGGCCGGTCTCTAACTCTTTGACCACGCCTGATATTTCTACTTTTTCTCCCTGGGGGTTAAGTTTATCCACTCCGGCAGGCACAGGCCCAACCACATACAGGCATTGCCCGGAGTCAAGCTTGATTATCCAATCGCTTTTAGAGACCGGTGGGGAGCTGATCTCTCCAGCGCAACCCGCCTTTGTACCTGACCACCCCCAGAATTCACCGGTAAGGGTGACCTTCGACCCCACTTCTAAAAGGGCCTCTTGGTTGGGGACAGCAACCCCTTCGTTGTCCGCAGCTTCCTGATTTTCCGTTTGAGAAACTGTCCCGGGAGCAAGTGATCCATCCTCCCCCTGAAGGGGAGAACTTTTTTCGTTACGGGGACTTTTACAGCATCCCACCAGTAACAAAATCACGGATAGAGCGCCAAAAAGTATGATCTTATTCATATTTATACTCCTATAGTGTCGCTTTTTTAAATCAAAAGCACAAAATTTACCTTCAAGTCTGGCCATCTTTTTCCCCTTCGCCGGGTGATATAATGGAACAGATATCTTTGACTTGAAGTTTATCCTCCAATCCCGCTGTTTTTACCGCGTCGGAGAGGGTAAGAAGGCAGAATGGGCAACTGGTAGCCAGGATTTCAGCCCCGTAATAATGGGCATCCCTGACCCGTTCTTCGGCGGTTCGGGGTTTATCGGAATCAACTTCTATCCACATCCGGCCGCCGCCGCCTTCACAGCATTGGCTGCGTTCACGGTTCCGGTCGAACTCCAGCAGCTCTTCCTTTAAAACAGCCTTGAGCAGGGTTCGCGGCTCCTCATAAATCAGATTCTGTTTTCCAAGAAAGCATGGATCGTGGAAGATCGCCTTAGCTTCATTATCGTTAGATAGCTTAAGTTTGCCCTTCTCAGACAATTCAACCAGGAACTGGGTGTAATGTATGACCTTATCACCCAGGTTAGGGTATTCATTTTTAAATGTATTGTAGCAATGGGGGGAGATGGTGACCAGTTTGTTAAATTTGTATTTGGAGAAGAGGTTGGTATTATCTTCTACCAGCATTTCGAAGAGGCCCAGCTCTCCCATTCTTTTAACTTCATTACCGCAACAGGTTTCGGAGTTGCCCATTATGGCGAAGTCCACCCCGGCGATGGCAAGGATGCGGCTAAGGGCCTGGGCGGATTTTTGAGCCTTGGGATCATACGCAGGTGTACAGCCTACGAAGAGGAGTACCTCTGTGGATTCACCTTCCTGAAGGATGCGCACCTTATTTTCCCCGATCCAATCGGATCTTTTTTCCCGCACTCTGCCCCACGGGTTACCGTGCTTCAGGATGCTCTCCAGGGCATCCCTGGCGGCTGGGTCTATCTTCCCGCGCTCCACCTGATAGCTCCTCAATCCCATGATGTAATCGACAATGCCTACGCCCTTCGGACAGCGCGAAGCGCAGGTATGGCAGGTGGTGCAACTCCATATATCCTGGGGCTGTATCCATTTCTTCCGTTCCCTTAAGTTGAGGTTTATAGTACCCCTGATATTAAAAGTAGTCCGGATGGAAACCGGACAACCGGCGGTGCAACGTCCACATTGAATACAGCTCAATACATCATGCTTTTCCAGATCTCCGGCAGACACGTTATATTATCCTTTCTGGTTAATGACCTCTCTTCACGGTTGTAACAATTAACCGTTTATTTCAGGAGTGAACGGGCGATAACGATTTTTTGAACCTGGGTAGTGCCTTCATAGATCTCCAGTATTTTGGCATCCCGGTATATCCTTTCGATAGGGTAATCTTTGGTATAGCCCACGCCGCCGTGGATCTGGAGGCTCATCCGGGCGCATTCAACGGCGATCTCGGATGCGTAATATTTTCCCATAGAGGATTGCAGTGAGAAACGGGGTATCCCGGCATCCTTCATGAAGGCTGATTGCCTGACCAGGAGCCGAGCCGCCTCGATCTTGGTAGCCATCTGTGCCAGCATATCCTGAATCATTTGAAAGGTGCAGATCGGGACACCGAATTGAACTCGCTCCCTGGAGTACTTTACGGCTTCATCCAGGGCGCTTTGAGCAATACCAACCGCCTGAGCGCCGATGTCGATCCGGCTCACATCCAGGATCTTCATAGCGGTTTTGAAGCCCTCGCTTTTGGGACCCAGAAGGTTTTCTTTCGGTACAATACAATTATCATAGATCACTTCGCAGTTCCCGGTGGCGCGGATTCCCATCAGGTTTTCGTGCTTGCCCACGGAGAGACCGGGTGAATCTTTATCAACGATGAATACATCCATCCCCTTATGTCTTTTCTCCCGGTCGGTATAGGCGAAGGTAATAAAGACATCGGATGCGGTACCATTGGTGATAAAACGCTTTGCGCCATTCAATACCCAATGGTCCCCATTGTCCACGGCGACAGTTTCAAATCCCGCAACGTCCGAACCAGCATTGGGTTCGGTGAGACAGATGCATCCTATCTTCTTTCCGGTTGCCATGTCAGGCAAGTACTTCTTTTTCTGTTCTTCGGTCCCGAAAGCCACAATGGGATATTCAGCCAGGGTGTTCTGAACGGCCACGATCACCCCGGTTGAAGCGCAAACCCTGGATATTTCCTCTACCGCGATGGCCACAGATACAAAATCCATACCAACACCATGATACTCCTCGGGAACCACCATTCCCATAAGTCCCAGAGAAGCCATCTTTTTCAGGGTATCAAAGGGGAATTCCCGGCTCTCGTCAATCTCTACTGCTTTCTCCCGCATTTCTTTTTCCGCAAAATCCCGAACCATTTTCTGCAGCAGCTTTTGATCATCGGTCAAGTTAAAATCCATCTTTCCTCCTTCCCGGAAATATCCGGTTACATTTTTTTATTTTTGTATTAACTTATTAGCGATAATATTCAGTTGCTGGGACCTTGTTCCCAGAATAAATTCCGTGGCTTTGGCCTCCCGGAAATAACGCTCCAGGGGAAAATCCTTCATATAGCCGTATCCGCCATAAACCTGAATGGCATCGAGGGTTATTTCAATGGCCGATTCGGCAGCCACCATTTTTGCGATAGCGATTTCAGAAGCGGCAGGTTCACCTGCAGTTTTCAGGTTCACGGCGTGGGCCAGGAGCGCTCTGATCTGAGTTACCTTGCTCTGCATGGTAGCCATCATCCATCGCATCCCTTCGAAATCAGCGATTACCGTTTCAAATTGCTTTCGCTCCAGCGAATAATCCCGGGCCTTAAGGAGAGCCATCTCAGCAATACCAAGGCTTACTGCGGCTATCAGCAGCTTACCCGTTTCAAAAATATCGGCCCTTATTTCCAGTTGAATATCCCCTTTCCCCAGAAGGTTCCCGGCGGGTATTATGCAATTATCTAAAACCATTTGGCCTAATTTCAAATCCCTCAGGCTCATCGAGTTCTCAATGCCCGTTATTTTTAAACCGGGTATCCCATTCTCAACCAGGAACAATTTCCATTGCTGTTTTTCATCTTGAGCGATGAGCAGGAATAAATTTGCCTCCTCAGCGGCTAACACCAAACGGTTGAATCCATTCAGAATATAATTTTCTCCTTCCAGCCTGCATGTAAGTACAGGGGTTTTATCCTGGTTCAGGAACAAGGGTTCATTCAGACTGATTGATGCCAGTAGTTTCCCGGCGGCTATCCGGGGCAGGTAATTCTCCTTTTGCTTTTGGGTACCGTATCTAGTAATTGCGTAAGGGATTACTCCAGCTTGAAGGGCAGTGAAAATTCCGATAGAAGAGCAGTGTTTGCTCAGTTCTTCAACAGTCAGGATCAGGCTCAGCAGGTCCATTCCCCCACCTGAAAAGGCTTCCGGGATAAACAAACCGAACAAGCCCAGTTGAGCCATTTTACTTATGATCTGATGGGGGAACCCGGGCTTTTCGTCGATCTGGGCCGCGAGGTCAGGAAGCTCCTTCTGAGCGAATTCACGAACCATATCCCGAATCAGTTTCTGGTCTTCGCTCAATTTGAAATCCATACTCATTTCCCCTTTTTGGGTTATCATCTTACGGCTGCTTATCGGCCTACCAACTCCCGTGAGATCACTATTCTCTGAACCTCTGAGGTGCCTTCCCCTATCTCCATCAGTTTGGCGTCCCTCAGTAATCGCTGAATTGGAAACAGCCGGTTAAGGGCATCCTTACCGATGAGGTCCATCATTTTCCGGCAGGCCTTTGTTCCCGCTTCGGAGGCGTAGAGTTTGGCCATAGCGCTTTCCCGGGATAATTTAACCCTTGCATCCTTGAGGTAGGCGGCATGGTAAATGAGGTGCCGGGCCGCTTCCAGCTCGGTTGCAGTATCGGCGAAGAGCTTTTCCACCCACTGGTATTTAATAAGGGGTTTTCCGCCACGTTCGTTTTCTTTAGCAAACTTGATACCCTCCTCCAGGGCTCCTTCGCCCAAACCCAGGCCAAGGACACCAATGCTGATCCGGCCGTCATCAAGTGTGCGCATGAAGACCTTGAATCCCTCACCTTCCTTTCCGAGCATATTTTCATCGGGTATCCGGCAATCATCAAAGAGCAATTCGGCGGTATTGGAACTTCGAAGCCCCATTTTATCTTCCTTGTTCCCGGGTGAAAATCCGGGTGTTCCTTTTTCCACAATAAATGAATTGATACCGTGATGCCTGAGTTCCTTATTAGTCTGGGCGGTAAAAACTATCACATCGGCATAGGAGCCGTTGGTTATCCAGCGTTTTTGGCCGTTGATGATCCACTGGTTGCCTTCTTTAACCGCCATAGTTTCTGTACCCCCGGCATCGGAGCCGGCGTTGGGTTCGGACAGCCCGAATGAACCGATCTTTTTCCCGCTGGCAAGTGGTACCAAATATTTCATCTTCTGTTCTTCAGTGCCATCGTAATAAATAGGGCAGGCGCATAAGGAGCAATGCGCAGCCACGAATATTGCTGTTGCTCCGCAGACCTTAGCCAGCTCCTCAAGTGCTAAAATATAGCTGATATTATCCTTACCCATTCCCCCGTATTTTTGGGGTATGGGGATTCCCATCCAGCCCTTTTTGCCTATTTCCATGATTAAATCCATGGCGAACTCGCTTTTCCGTTCCAGATCTTCAGCCATGGGTTTCAATGTGTTCTGGGCAAAGTCCCTGACTTCCTCCTGAAATTCCAGATGCTCTTTGCTAAATTCTTTAAATTGCATTATATTCTCCCTTATATCTTAATCGCTTATTATTTTACCGATAAGTTCCTTTTCTTCCTGGGGAGGGCCAAAGAGGATTTCCAGGGCTTTAGCGTCCCGGAAGAACATCTCGGCCTGATAGTCCTTGGTATATCCCGCGCCCCCCAGCACCTGTACGGCATAGTTAGCTGCGGCAAAGGCCAGGTCACGGGCTACCGTAGAGGCTACCAAAGAGGCCAGTTTGTCCCCTTTGCCGAATTTAATGGCTGCATCATAGGTGAGGAGCTTCCCGATCCGCCGGGATTCCTCAATCCCGGAAAGCATCTGACGCACCATCCCGAACTTGGAAATGGGCCGCCCGAACTGAACACGCTCCCGGGCATAGGGCACAGCCTGCTCATAACAGCCCATGGATATACCAGCCGCAATACCAGCGCCGCAAACCCGGAACAGCTCCATGATAACACCACCGTCTTCCTGGAGAAACTGGTCTTCTTTAAGGCTGGCTTTACTGACCGCAAATTTTCCCATCCCGGCACTGCGCATACCAAGGGATTCCTCCTCTTTCCGGAATTCACAGCACCGGTCATTCTGGAGGATAAACCAGGATTCCCGACAGCTTCCAAAGGAGAGGAAGTACTGGCAGTTCTCGCCGTTCAATATCCAGCTGCTCTCACCGGAAACCTGGTTTTCAAAGCTATCGCATTCGAGATTGCAGATATCCCCGAAGCTTATCCCGCAAGGGGCACCTTTGATTATTTTTTTTAGGATGCTTTCTTTATCGGGCAGCAAGCAGAATTTATGGATGGCATAACCGGCAACATTCTGTCCGGCAACCGCCAGGGCGAAAGAAGGTGAAACCGCAGACAGTTCTTCCAGACAGACGATCAGGGAAAGAAGGTCCATCTCCGCTCCCCCCAGCGATTCCGGAAGCAGTATTCCAAAAAGCCCCAATTGAGCCGCTTTTTGCCAGGGTTGGCTGAACAGCTTACTCTCCTTGTCAAAATCAAGTACCGTTTCCTTTAACTCCTTCACCGCAAATTCGGCAATATCCTTTCCTAATAAAAGATGGTCTTTGTTTAGTCCCAACCAATCCATTTTACTCTCCCTTCTTTGCGTCTTGGTGCCCGGGCTTCTATATCCGGATAGCCCAGGGTTACTATGGCCTGAAGTTCCAGTTCATTCTCACCGGTAATTTTATTTATCTTATCGGCTAAAGGCAATATTCCGGTCATCCAGCAGGATCCTAACCCGTAAAAGTGTGCAGCCAGGACCAGGTTCTGGGTAGCAGCCGCCACGGACTCAACATCGGGGATCAATCCCTCTACCGTAGAACCCCGGTAAACGGCAATCGCCACCGGAGAACCGCCCAGCGTTTCAAAATACTTGCCGGTCGCCCCGATCACATCAGGATACTTAGCGAATACCTTGTTTAATGCCGGTTCGACATGCTCTTTAAAAGCAACCCCGGAAATAGCCCGAAGCTCCTCAACCTTGTGCCCTTTCAGGATAATGAACTTCCAGTTCTGGGAATTCATAGCGGAGGGCGCCCATAGGGCCAGATTTAAAACCTTCTCGATCAGTTCCCGTGGCACTTTATCCGGTTTGAATTTCCGGATTGACCTCCGGCCTAAAACAACATTTATGAAATTCATAATATGCACCTTTGGGTAATAAGAAATACAAAAAAATAAAAACGTCAATAATTGCTTTTTTTATTTTTAAAAAAAAACAGAAGAACAAAAAAAATACATGAACCTAATGATTTAAAAACCTCTTAAAACGCGGATTTCTTGTTGAATTGGTAATACAATAAAAATACCCCTGAAAAACCAATTATCTTTCTTAATACAAAATTAACAATTCATTTATATCCAGTTAACAATCTTGAGAAACATTCCCCCTATATTTTTTTAGTTAATTATACAAGAGTGAATTATTATCGGAAATATATAAATGCAGAACAGTGAGAAAGGAGGGGGATGAACTACAAAGGCTTGTAATTATAATCGAGGGCAATTAGAAGACAGAGGACTTTTTTCCAGGAGGGGAAGTGAGAAGAGAGATTTTTCTGTTCCTGATAATTATTCTGTTAGCGGGTTTAATCGATTCCGCGATAAGTGGAGAAAGCGTTTTTTTTGGTGAGAACTGGTTCCGTTATACTCAGCAGAGGTATGACGGCAATACCCTACAGAGCGGGTTTTCGGTGGAACGGATCTATCTGAGGTGGAATTACAAGCATACTGATTGGCTGGAATCCAGAATCACCACCGAGATATTTTCTTCGTCCAAGAGCAATGATGCCAATGGAGCGGGTTTAAAGATTAAGGATGCTTATGTCAAGTTCAAAAATATCATCCCCGAAGGGGACATTACCGTAGGTCTGCAAAAACAATATTTTGGCAGGGTTTACGATTGGGAATACTGGCCCATTGAAAAGGCTATGGAGGATAGATATGGGATTATAAAAGGAAGCCGGGATTACGGGATATCTGTAGGAGGATACATCCCCAAGGGTTTCGGCACCTGGCGGCTGGAAGCAATTAATGGCGAAGGCTACAAGAAATCCGGGGACAACATCAATTTTGAATTGGCTTATTTAGCCGATCTCCGCGTGATCCCCGTTGCCGGATTAACCATAGGCGGTTCTTTTATCACCGAGAACAACGGTCCGGATTCCGCCAGTTATAACAAACGTATGTACTATACCGGTCTGGGCAGATTTGCCAAGGGACCTGTGGACATTTGGGTGCAATATCTGGGCGGAGAATATGGGGACAGTGATGACCCCACCTCACAGACGGGCTACATGATCTTCCCCAAATTCAACCTGAAATGGCTTACGAGCATTGATTTCGAACTGATGGGAAGTTTTAGTTTCTGGGATCCCGATAACGACACCGAGGATGATGGGGAGTTCCTCTACCTGGCTGGTTTAAATTATTATTTTTCCCGCGCCCAGAAAGGGAATCCTGATGTCATGCTCCAACTGGTCCTGGATCGAATTCAACCGGAGCTTGAAGATGCCAAACCTATCGACCAGATATTGCTTCAG